>NZ_JASJEU010000004.1:0-90398 GCF_030077735.1 Gordonibacter faecis
TTCGCCGCTTGCCGTGGCGAGCAGCGCAAGGAGATACTTTACTCTCCCGTTTCCCTCTTGTCAAGAACTTTTTTCAAAACTTTCGAAGTTTTTTCGAGCGACTGCTTTGAAACAGCTTCCCGATCTTCGAACTTGAAACAAGCCCTTTTCGAAGAAAACGGCGCGCTCTCCTCAAGCGCGGGTTTTGTATAATACCCGTAAGGCAATGATCATGCAAGCGTTAATTTCAACTTTTTGCTTCTTTCTTTCCGCTATTTTGCGTTTTACCTGATCACAAGTTTTAGTACCATGATGAAAATGTGAATAGATGTGGCATGAACACACCTATGAGTGAATAACGCGGGGGATCGCCCCTGGGTTTACCTTGTTCTGTGAGGGCACAGAACAGCGTGAAAGAAGTACCCCTTTAATTAGTAGGCTCCGCAGAGGCACCTTGTCCACGGCCGCGTCCGTCCTGGGCGCCCCTTCCTTGGCCATGGCCCTTGCCCGCGTGATGACCCTCGCCCACACCGGAGCCCGTGCCCATTTCCGCGCCGGAACCCGCGCACGTAGAATTATCCGCTGCGGCTTCGGGGTCGAGGGCGGCAATGCGCACGCGCAGTTCGTGCATGCTGAGCGCGGCACAGTCTTCAAGGGTGACGGTACTGTCTAACTCCATGAGGCGCAGGGCTGCTTTATAGCGACCGCCACCCATACCGGCCGCGTGGGCTTCGTGGCGCGTCTGTTCGTCGAGGGTATGGCACGAGCTTTCGCACGGAAGGCTGCGCAGACACACGTCGCTTTGGGTTTGCAGCTGCGCGGCGCGGCTCTCGTCGTCGGACGTCACGCTTATCTCTATATAAGTAGTGTTGTTGAGGTAGGGCGCGAAGGCCTCGCTTGAGGTGAGTGCGTCCATGGCGTCGGGGTAGCGCTTCCCCACCACGGGTGCGGCGGCAAGCAACGCTTCGCCATCCTTATTAAGAGCGTGCGCGGACACCACAATGTCGAAGCGGTTCATGCCAAGCTCAAGCGAAGGGTTCACGTCGATGCCCACATGGGCCACTTCTTCAAAATAGAGACGCGAGCCGAAAAAGCCAACGGCCGCCACGGCGAGACAGGCTGCCAATGCGACGGCAGCGCGACGCCAGCGCACGACGCGGGGGCGACGGGGTGTCGGGGTGGCTGCGCCTGAGGTGTTGGTTTGAGAGGCTGCGTTCGAAGGATCGACAGCGGGTTGGCGCGAGGTAATGTCTTCCGTAGAGGGGGCGGAGGCGGACGCGGAAAGTTCGTCAATGGCGGCAAGGGTGCGCGCAGTCACTTCGTCGGGAAGCTCAATGGCGTTGAAGGCGTCGCGGACGCGGCGTTCGAGATCGCTCATGACAGGGCCTCCTTCAGCATCGTTTTGCCGCGCGCAATCCAGGAATAGACCGTGTTGACGGGGGCCTCGAGCATGTCGGCGATTTCCGGCGCGGAGTAGCCTTCGTAGAGGGAGAGGTAGAGCGGCGTGCGCGGTGGGTCGGTGAGCGCGTGAAGCGCATCGACCACTTCGCTTACGAATGAGGCAGGCTGCGCAGCTTCGTCTCGCGAGATGAAGCGGTCGGCGCACCCCACCTCGTCGAGGGGTGCATTGGTGCGACTGGCTGCTTTGAGCATGTCCTTACAAACATTGGTGGCGACGCGCAAAAGCCAGGCTTTGCGATGCTCTTCGTCGTTGAACGCCTTGTCGTCGGCCAGGGCGTACTTGACCATGGTGTCTTGGAAGGCATCCTGCGCGTCGGCAGAAGAGCGGAAGTACAAGACGCACACACGCCAGACTGCCGAACCGTGCGCCGCAATGGTGCACTCTATGTCATCATGCGGCCGCACGCTTCGAGGAACGACTAACGATTCCAGCAGCCGCCGTGACCGCCTCCGTGATGGCCGCGACCTTGGCCGTTGCCGTAGCCGTATGCGCCACTACCCTGGCCGTTGCCATGGCCGTGCCCGGGGCAGGTGCCGTTTCCATAGGAGTCACACACGCCGTCACCGTTTGCGTCAACGTAGCCGGGGCAGGAACCGGTTGTGCTGCCGCAGGTGTCGCACGCGCCGTCGCCATTGGCGTCAATCCAGCCAGCGCACCCACCTTGCGGGCAAGTTCCCTCGGTGCGGTTGTCGCATACACCATTGTTGTCGGTATCGACGTAACCCGGGCAGGTTCCTGTGGCGCTTCCGCAGGTGTCGCAGACGCCGTTGCCATCGGCATCGACGTAGCCGGCGCAGGGGGCGGCAACCGGCGTGGTTTCAACCCGGTTGACGGCAGCTGCCACTTCATCCATGAGGGCAGGCGCGGGGGTGGCAGGCACTTCGTGCGCAGCTGGTGCCGCAGCGGGCGCGTTAGAGGCGGTGGGAGTGGGCGCCAAGCCGTGGAAGCCGGCAGCGAATGCCAGAGTGGGCACGGCGAGCGCGACGAGGGCGATTGCCGCCACAAGTGCGATAGTTCTTTTCTTCATTGAAGGATCCTCCTTGACCGTTCGTTCGTCTGTACAGAACTAACACGAACGAGCGGGGCACTTCCTTGCAGGAAATTTGAAAAATTTTCCTGCAAGGTGCTGTGCGGTGCGCTAGATAAGCTTCATGAACTTGCGCTTGCCCACTTGGAGCGTGGCATCCTTCAGCAGGGAGGGCTCCACGTTGTAGGACTTTGCGGGAAGCGCTTCGCCGTTCACTTTGACGCCACCGCCATCGATGAGACGGCGCGCTTCGCCTGCACTGGCGGCAAGACCTGCGTCGGCCAAAAGCTTCGCCAGATATACCATGCCCTCGTCGTTGGGCGTGAGATCGGCGGCGAACTCCGGAATGTCGTCGGGCACGGCGTGCTGCTTGAACACGAGGTCGAACTGTTCCTCGGCAGCCTGCGCGGCGGCCTCGTCGTAGTAGGCGGCCACGATGTTTTGCGCGAGCGCGCGCTTTACCTTATTAGGATGCAGTTCGTCAGCGGCCAGACCGTGCTCGATTTCGTCGATCTCATCCACCGGAAGCGCCGAGGCCAGGCGGTAGTACTTCACCATGAGTTCGTCGGGAATGGACATCACTTTGCCGAACATGTCGGCGGGCTCGTCGGTGAGGCCGATGTAGTTGCCGTAGCTCTTCGACATTTTTTGCACGCCGTCGGTGCCCTCAAGCAGCGGAAGCGTGAGGCACACCTGCGGCTCCATGCCCATTTTCTCCATGAGTTCGCGGCCGGCGAGCAGGTTGAACAGCTGGTCGGTGCCGCCCAGTTCCACGTCGGCTTTGATGACCACCGAGTCGTAGGCCTGCATGAGCGGGTAGAGGAACTCGTGGAGACTGATGGGGAGGTTCGAGGTGTAGCGGTTGTGGAAGTCGTCGCGTTCGAGAATGCGGGCCACCGTGAAGTTGCTGGCCAACTTCAGCAGACCCTCCATGTTGAGGGAGAGCAGCCACTCGGAGTTGTAGCGCAGCGTAGTTTTCTCGGGATCGAGAATTTTGAACGCCTGATCGACGTAGGTTTGCGCGTTGATTTTGATTTGCTCGGAGGTGAGCTGAGGGCGCGTGGAGTTGCGGCCGGACGGGTCGCCGATGAGGGCCGTGCCGTCGCCGATGATGAGCGTAACGCCGTGACCGAGGTCTTGGAACTGGCGCAGCTTGCGCAGCGGCACCGCGTGACCCAGGTGAATATCGGGCGCCGTAGGGTCTACGCCCAGCTTGATGTTGAGGGGCTTTCCGCGCTTGAGTTTCTCAAGCAGCGCGGATTCCGGTACGATTTGAGCAGCGCCGGAAGCGATGGTGTGAAGTTGTTCTTCGGCTGATAGCATCGGTCTCTCTTTCCTTACCTATATATAGGTAGCGATTCTAGCATAAAAGCAGACAGGTCCCTCAAAGTCGGCGCTTCGCAGCATCGAGCCGTTCCGCTGTTCGGCAGAACGGCAGAACGGCAGAACTAGGACACTCCGCGGAAGAGGTGGCCGCTGGTAGTGCCCGGCACTTTTGCGAGGGAGTTGCCATCGCGCTGGGCGACGTCACGGGCGCGAACGGCACGGGCGACGGCTGCCGCGGCTTCCTCAGTATTCATGAGAGTGGTGTCCACCATGAGGGCCGACACGCCAGCGGCAATAAGATCGGGTACCGCATGCACCACGTCGAGCGCCACGCCGTTGTAGAGGTGGCTACGGCCGAGCGCGTCGGTGACCACGGGGAACTCATAGTCTTTGCGATCCTTCAGATAGTGGGGGCTCTTGCGGCGCACGCACTCATCGCAACGTTCGTTGCAGGGGCCCTGGCTCATGAGCAGGCAGTGCTCGCACACCATGAGTTCTTGCGCGCCCATGATGACAAGGCCGAGCGCCACCGGCGCGTCTTCCGCAAGATCAGCAATCTGGCCCAGTGTTAACTCAGGCGAAAGCCACACGCGCTGCACGCCCAAGTCGGCTGCCGTCCTGAGGGCCAGGCGGTTCGTGAGCGGCAGGTGCGGGCCTGCTTCCACCTGAGCGCCGAGCGCCGTAGCGCGCACGATGGAACCCAGGCTGTCGGCGAACACCGGCTTGTCTGGTTTGACGTAGCGCCAGGGGTCGAAGTCCATGAGTTCTTCGCGCGTGCCGGGCAGCGGGTCGTGGTCGACGACAGGCAGCGCCGTGACGCAGCGGTTGGGATAGCCCGCCTGCTCGGCCGTACCGGTGCGCTGACCAGCTACCACCGCTTCGCCGCGCTTGTAGTTGAGGGCAGGCACGTACACCACCTCAGCACCGGCGCGTTTCGCGGCACGCGTGCACGCGGGGTTTGTTGCCCACGCGGTCACCATGCAACCCGGGGCCTGCGCCGGGGCGTGGTGTTCGCGCTCGTGCACGCGCGGCAAGATGCGGTCGCGATAGGGCGCGAGCAGGCGAGCGGCCAGGTTATCGAGCGCAGCGGTGCGCACCTTATGTAGTTGGGAGAACCCGATGCCCACGCCTTCGTCCAAGTCCACCTTGAGATCCACCAGTTCGAAGGGGGTCTGGCCCAGTCGATCAACGTGTGCGCGCACATCGGCGGCTGTAACCGCCTTCGTGCGAGCAGCTTCCACGACGGGGCCTTCCGCTTCGCCCACCAGCGATGCGTGGCTGCCCTCGCCTGCGTCGGCGCGGTAAAACTCCATACGCAGGGGCTCGCCGATGTGCAGGTGCACCGACCCTACAACCGCCATGCGCGGAGCAAGTGCATCGTCGGCAAAGCCGCCGGCTGCGTTACGTACGCGGAACACGCGATCACCCTTGCCAACAGGGCGCTGCGGGGATGTGCGCACATACCCAGCCTTGTCGCGCGACAGCGGGCCGAGCGTGTGGGCGAAGTGACCCTTGTTGGTCCAGAACTCCACGACGTCGCCCTCGTGCAGTTCCTCTTCGGCAGCGATGGCGGCCACACCGTCGCGCACGGAGGCAACACGCCCCACGAAGACGCCGCGATTGTTCGGCCGACCGTAACTCATGATGTCGTTGTCGCGCTTGCCCTGGAGATACGCCGTGGTGAAGCCGCGCGAAAACGCCTCTTCGAGCGCCCGGCGTTCCTCGGCCGTGGCGCGCAGGCCCGCAGCTTCGGCTTCCTGCCCTTCGGGCGCGCGACCCTCGGGAGAAGCGTGCTTCGCGGCCAGCACGCGGTTGAGCACCGCCCGGTAGGCCGACGTGACGACGAACACGTAGTCGGCCGACTTCATGCGGCCCTCAAGTTTGAGCGATGCCGCGCCGGCATTTACCAGTTCAGGCAAAAGGTCGATGGCGCACAAGTCCTGCGGCGAAAGCAGGTGCTCACCCGGCGCGGGCAAACTGCCGCGCGTCGCGCGGTTGCGCAGTTCATAGGGCAGGCGACACGCCTGGGCACACAGCCCGCGGTTCGCCGAGCGCCCGCCAATCATCGACGACATGAAGCACTGCCCGGAGTAGCACACACAAAGCGCCCCGTGCGCGAAGGCTTCAACTTCTACGCCCAACTCGGTGCCAACCTGGGCCAGGTGCGCAATTTCTGCCAGCGATAGTTCGCGCGCCAGCGTCACACGGCGTGCGCCTAGCGCGGCGGCAGCCTCAAGCCCTGCCGCGTTATGGGTGTTCATCTGGGTTGATATATGCAGGCGCGCCTCGGGCAACGTGCGCGTGAGCTCAGCTGCCACACCGATATCCTGCACGATGAAGGCATCGGCACCTGCGCGATACGCCTGACGGGCGCATTCGAGCGCGCGGGGAGCCTCGGAAGGCAGCACAGCCGTGTTCAGCGTGACGTACACCCGCACGCCGCGCAAATGCGCGTAATCGCACGCTTCCGCAAACGTCTCCGCTGTGAAATTGTCGGCATTGCGACGGGCATTAAAATCCTCTAGCCCCAGGTAGACCGCATCGGCACCGGCCGTTACTGCCGCATGCAGCGCCTCGATGCTTCCGGCGGGTGCCAGCAGCTCCACCAACCCCTGGCTCGTCTCACTTTTGTTCGTCATGTAGGTCCTCATACCGTATTCTTGAGGCTGCTCCGAAGCTTTACCCATACGAGCAGCCGTTTTGTGATGTTTTCCTTCCGCATGTCAGCTACGTTACCCTTCGGTAACGGCCGTATGCTAGTATACTTGAACCATGAAAATACGGCGAAAACAGCGCGAAACGCGCACCCATGCCGCGAAGTGGCTTGTGCTCGTTGCCGTAGCGGCTCTCTGCTTCGTGGCCTACCAGGGCGTTCAAGGCGTGCTCCATGTCATCGACGAATGGACGCAAGACCTTCCCAGCTTGGAGAACACCGACGCGTTCAACTACGCCCGCGACTCGCACATGTTCGCAGCTGACGGCACTACGATGCTCGCCGAATTTCAGCTGGAAAAGCGTGACCCCGTCACCTACGATCAGATAAGCGACTACGTTCTGGAAGGCACCGTCGCCACCGAGGACGTGCGCTTTTACCAGCACACCGGCGTGGACATTCCCGGTATTGCGCGCGCCGTGCTGGTGAACCTGGGCGGCGGTGCCTTGGAGGGCGCCTCCACCATTACCCAGCAGCTCGTGCGCAACACCGTGCTGTCGCAGGAAGCTACCGAGATTTCGTTCGAGCGTAAGATTCGCGAAGCTCAGCTGGCCCTTGACCTGGAGAAGGTGCACACCAAAGAAGAAATTCTCGTGCTGTACCTCAACACTATTAACTATGGTGATGGCTGCTACGGCATTGAGGCGGCGGCGCAGAACTACTTCCAGGTGTCCGCAAAGGATCTCACGCTGACCCAGGCGGCCACGCTTATTGGCATTCCACAGTCGCCCACGTACTTGAACCCCAAGGAGAACCCAGAGGCGTGCCGCCAGCGCCGTAACGTCGTACTGGACCGCATGCTGACCGCCGGCAGCATCACGCAGGCCGAACACGATGCTGCGCAAGCGGAGGACCTCGTGCTGAACCCGGCGCCTCCTGCGCCTGATCAGGGTATTTACAACTACCACTTCTTCACCAGCTACGTGCGCAACCTGCTTTTGAATGACGGTGCAAAGTACGGGCTGTCCGACGGCGACCTGTTTGAGGGCGGCTACACTATTTATACGACGCTCGACCCCGCGTTGCAGGACAAGGCCGAAGCTGCGTGCGCCGACCAGCGTGCAAACATGGCGGAGGATTTGGATGCCGCTCTGGTGGCGGTGGATCCGTCGAACGGGTACGTGAAGGCGCTTGTGGGCGGCAAAGATTTCCAGGCCAGCCAGGTTAACCTAGCCACCGGCGGCGGCGGAACGGGCAGGCAGGCGGGTTCATCATTTAAGGCCTTCACGCTTGCGGCCGCCATTCAGATGGGCATCAGCCCGCAGACGCTTATCGATTGCACCTCCCCCATGACCTTGCCCGACGGCACGCGTATCGAAAACTTCGGCAATACGAACTACGGAGTGCGCTCCATTCAGCGCGCGACGGCGGTGTCGTCGAACACGGGCTATATTCGCTTGGCACAGGAAATCACGCCGGAAGCTATCGCTGAGATGGCTGAGTTGGTGGGCATTACCAGCACGCTCAACCCCGTGCTGACGCTGACCGAAGGTACGTCGGAAGTCACGCCGCTTGAAATGGCCAGCGCATATGCCACCTTCGCCGCCAATGGCGTGAAACATGAGGCCACCGCTATTACGAAGATCGTCGATTACGAAGGCAATGTGGTGTATGAGGCGCCCCAAGACGGTGAGCAGGTTCTTTCCGAAGAAGTGGCGGGTGCGGTGACGAAGGTGCTGCGCACCGTGTTTGAAACTGGCGAGGGCACTGCCTCCGGATACGGCCCGTCGAACGGTCAGCCCGTTGCCGGCAAGACCGGCACGACGGAAAACTTCGCCGACCACTGGCTGGTGGGCTACGCGCCGCAACTGGCATGCGCTGCGTGGATTGGCAATCCGGCTGGCAACATCCCAACGGACTCCACGCTCACCTGCAACTGGTTGTGGCAGAACTTCATGTCGCGCGCGCTTGAGGGCCAGGCCATTGTGCCCTTCCCCACAACGAAGGATCCCACGTACGACAACGAGTTTAACAAGAAGCAAAATGACAAGCTGAGCGACAAGAGTGACGAAGCGAAGGACCCCACGAAAGCTCCTGACCTGACCGGACGTACGCTGGAAGAGGCGCGTCAGCTTCTCGGTGGCTATAAGGTGTACACCATCGATGAGTACTCCGACACGGTACCAGCGGGAACTATCATCAGCCAGTCGGTGCAGGGCGATCGACTTCTGCTGCATGTGTCAGCCGGGCCCAAGCCCGTGACACCCGATCCCACACCGACACCACCACCAACGCCTGACCCAACGCCAACACCCGATCCCACGCCAGATCCGCCGACGCCTGACCCTCCTCCTACGCCTGACCCGCCGAACCCCGACCCGCCTACGCCGACGCCGCAACCAACGCACGCGGGGCAGGAATAACGAGAGCATGAAAAGACCCGCCGAGTGATCAGGCGGGTCTTCTTTTAGAGGGTGCTATTTGTGGCGATGCAGACCTTACTTCTATCCCAGGTCTTACTTCTTATCTTCTTTACCGTTCAGTTCGTTGGCTTTGTTATCGCCGGACTGGAGTTTGCCGATGCCTTCGTCGTAGGACTTCTTGATGTCGGCAATGCGGCTGTCATAGGTTGACCAGTCGAAGGGCTGCGCGTCGGTGGCGCTTTCAATCTCGGTGTAGAGTTCAATGTAGGCGTTGAGCGCGTCCTTCAGCTCGTTCGTGCCGTCTACGTATTCTTTCTGGATATCCTTCATCTGATCGGGCACTTCAAGCTTGTTCAGATCGTCGAGTGCCTTGTAGGCATTGTCCGCCTGTGTACGCATACCCACCACATCGTTGCGTGATACTGCATCGGCGAAGCCATCGAGGCGGCTCTGCAAATCTTCCATCGTCTGGTTGACTTGGGTCATGTAGTGGCGATTCTCCGCCTGTTGCTTCGTGGCCGCCGTTTCCTGAGCGGCGCAGCCGGAAAGCGTTGCGACGAACAACACGCCCGCGCAGAGGGCGCAGATGAATTTGGTAAACGTACGATGTTTCATGGGCATCCTACTTCCTTATCGTTGAGGCGCCCGCCCAGGTAAGGGGCGGGCGTCGTCGGTACCTGTGCTGTCGCGGCAGGGTGGAACCGCTTATTCAGTGGGTTCCGGGGCTGGCACGAATGCCGGTGGTGTGGTACCACCCGATCCGCCGCCCGAACCGCCACCGGATTCTCCACCCCCCGAGCCTCCGCCACCTGAGCCGCCTTCGCCACCAGGCGTGGTGCCACCACCGTTGGGCGGGTCGCTGCCTTCTCCCCCTGTGTTGCCACCAGGGGTATCGCTTCCGCCGGGCGTAGTTCCCGGCGTATCACCCGGATTGGTGTTACCACCCGGCGTTTCTCCGGGCTTGTCAGTACCACCGGACGGATCCGTTGTGCCAGGCGTTTCGCTGCCCGTAGGCTTATCGGTAGTATTCGAATCGTTGTCAGACGAACCTGAGTTGGACGAACTGCTTGAACTATAATACCCGCCCACGTGATACGTGGAGTTGGAGAACGACTGATACACCGGGTCAGAGGCATACGGGAAGTCCTCGAGAGGCTGGCCCTGCAAGGCCTCGCTCACGAAGTTGCGGAATACATCTCCCGCGCCAGTGTGCTCGGGAACTTGCGTGTCGTTCTCGGGGTCTCCCAACCAGATAGCCACGGACAGCTGGGGCGTGATGCCACAGAACGTGATATCCAGGTAATCGCTGCTGGTGCCCGTCTTTGCCGCCACGGTCTGACCGCTTGGCAGATAGGCGTCGGTGCCCGTACCTTCGTAGCTGCTGACAACGCCCTTCATCACTTCGGAGGCGGCGTGGGCAACCTCGGGCGAGATAACCTGGTCGCCCGCCGGGGCCGAGTTGTCCGTCACACGACCCGAACTGTCGACGATTCTCAAAATGGGTGTGGGGTCATGGTGCACGCCAGCGTTTGCGATGGTGGCGTATGCGCCGGCCATGTCGAGCATGGTCACGTTATGTGTTCCGAGCGTAAGCGACGGATCTTCGTCGCTGAGGGGCGAAGTGATGCCGAGCCTACGGGCCATATCGGCCACCTTATCAACACCAACAGCCATTTCTAAGCGAACAAAGCCCGTGTTCGACGATACGGCGAAGGCGCGCGCGATGCTGCGCGTACCGTAGTTGATGTTATCGATGTTCTGCAGCGGGATACCATAGCCCTGAATGTTCGCCGGCGACGAGCAATCAACCATGGTCTGGGGCGAGATTCCCTGCTCAAGGGCTGCCAACAGCGTGAATGTCTTAAACGACGAGCCACAGGGACGTCCTCCCCCGCCGCCGGTGCCCGTGGCAAGGTTCACCTGGCTGGTGTAATAATCCTTGCCGCCTACCAGCGCTTTAATGTGACCCGTCGCCGGGTCCACCGCCACCAGCGAGCCATCGATAGACTCGGGCATCGTTTCCAGCTTGGCAGCAACGGCCGCTTCGGCCTGCTGCTGCATGGTCAAATCGAGCGTGGTAGTGATGCGCAAACCGCCCTTGAACACCTCGTTCACCGAGTACTTGTACGGGCCATCGGGGTCGGTGAGCAAGTCGCGCACGTAGCTGGCGAAGTAGGGATACATCACAATGCCGTCATTCGAGGGCACCGTGGGGTTCAGCACGAGCGGTTCGGCCTTGGCGGCCTCATGCTCCTGAGGCGTGATGACGTTGTTCGACTCCATGCGCTCAAGCACCACGTTGCGGCGGGCAATGCAGTTGTCCGGGTTGTCGATGGGGTTGTTGTACGACGGCGACTGCGGAATACCGATGAGCGTGGCCGCCTCGGCAATAGTGAGGTCGGTAGCATCCTTCGAGAAGTAGCGCTGCGAGGCCGCCTGGATACCGTGAGCGCCCGAGCCGTAGTTGATAGTGTTGAGATACATGAGCAGTATCTCGTCCTTGGAGTAGCGTTCCTCAAGCTTCACGGACAGATACATTTCGCGCACCTTGCGCTTAAGCGAGATGTCATCCATTTCCTCGGCAAGGATGGTATTGCGCACGAACTGCTGCGTGATGGTGGACGCGCCCTCACGGCCCGAACCGGTGATGTTCACCACGAGCGCGCGGGCGATACCCCACAGGTCGAAACCGCCGTGCTCGTAGAAGCGCTCGTCCTCGGTGGCGACGGTACCCTTCTTCACATAGTCGCTCACCTCGTCAAGGGTGACGGGTTCGCGGTTCTCCAGCTGGAAGCGGGCAAGCAGCGTTTTGTCGTCGCTCGCGTACACCTCCGAGGGCATGGCCGTGTTGAATGCATCGGCGTCCTCGTAGTCGGGCAGGTCCTGTAACCAGGACGAACCGAGGGCGTACACACCTACCCCACCGGCAAGAATGACGGCGGCAAAAACCGTAACTATGACAAGCAGCGCGATGGATGGATGCTTCTTTTTCGCGCTGGGCCTGTTCTTTATGGAACGTGAAGCCACGTGAACACCTCCAAAAAACTCCCGACATTGTATCATCGGGCCCCGACACCCCTTATATCCTCACAAGTTTGTTGGAAAAAGGTCACACGGGCCAGGGGGGTCAACGGAAAGGTGTAGGAGGATTGCCCGCACAGAGGTGATGAAAAGACGAAGGGCCGGGCTGTTAGTTCGCCCGGCCCTTCGAGAAAGGTGCGCTAGTTTGAAACGGTGGTTTCATCAGTGGAGAGAACGGCCTTCGCCTGCGCCAGTTGCTCGGCCACAGCGGCGTTGCCGGTGCCGCCAATGGTGGTGCGGGCGGCCACGATGGCTTCCAAGTCGAGCGACGACACGATATCAGCCTCGAAGAGGTCGCTTTCAGCCTGGAAGTCGGCCAGCGTGAGGTCTTCCAAGTCGCAGCCGCGCTGTTCGCACAGCAGCACCAAATGCCCCACCACCTCGTGCGCCCGGCGGAACGGCATGCCCTTTTTGGCCAGGTAGTCGGCCACATCGGTGGCGGCCAGGTAGCCCTTCTTCGCCTGGGCGCGCATGTTCTCAGGCTTGATGCTCATGGTTTCCACCATGCCCGCCGCACACACAAGGCACTCTTCCAGCGTCTTGGCGGCGTCGATGGCGCCTTCCTTGTCCTCCTGGAGGTCCTTGTTGTACGCGAGCGGCAGTGCCTTCATGGTGACGAGCAGCGCCACGAGATCCCCCACCACGCGACCTGTTTTACCCCGGATGAGCTCGGCGAAGTCCGGGTTCTTCTTCTGCGGCATGATAGACGAACCCGTGGAGAACGCGTCGGAAAGCTCCACGAAGCCGAACTCGGCGCTTGACCAGAGCACGATTTCCTCGCACAGGCGTGACAGATGCATGCACGACACGCTGCAGGCGTAGGACAAATCCAGCAAGAAGTCGCGGTCGGACACCGCGTCAAGCGAGTTCGGAATGACCCGGGCGAAGCCAAGCGCCTCCGCCGTCATCTGGCGATCGAGCGGATACGTGGTGCCCGCGAGCGCCGCGGAGCCAAGCGGGCTCGCATCAGCCGCGCGCCGGGCGGCGGCCAGGCGCTCGAAGTCGCGCGCGAGCATCCACGTGTAGGCCAGCATGTGGTGCGCGAAGAGCACCGGCTGGGCGTGCTGCAAGTGCGTGTAACCAGGCATGATGATGTCCGGGTGTGCCTCAGCCTGGACGATGAGCGCGCGGCGCAGCGCGACGTTCGCCTCCATGAGGTCGGTGCAGCGCGCCTTCGCAAACAGGCGCGTGTCGGTGGCCACCTGGTCGTTGCGGCTGCGGCCCGTGTGCAGGCGAGCGCCCGCGTCGCCGATGTCGGCGATAAGCGCGCGTTCGACCGACATGTGAATGTCCTCGTCATTGATGTCGAACGCGAAATCGCCCGTCTCGATGCGCTCCTTGATGCGCGCGAGACCCGCCGCGATGGCGTCGGCGTCATCCTGTGAGATGACGCCTTGCGCCGCCAGCATGCGCGCGTGCGCCGTGGAGCCCGCGATATCCTGCGCGTAGAGCGCCTTATCCACCGGCAGCGACGCGCCGAAGCGCTGCGTGAACTCGCTCACGCTCTCGGTGAATCTGCCTGACCAGAGTGCCATCGTGCTCCTTCCCTACGCCAGAATGGCTTCGGCTTCTTCAACGACAGCCTGCGCACCCAGCGGGGTGATGTCCTCGTACTTACCTTTCTTCAGCGGGCCGGCCTGCTTCTCGGCGTCGAACAACTCAGCCGGCGCGCCTTCCTGCCTGCGGTTCTTGGCCCACGTCTTCGTGGACAGACCGTGCAGGTCGATGAAGCCCTTGGCGGCGGCGTGATCGAACGCGTCGTCCTTGTCGTAGGTGGCCAGCGCGTAATCGTAGAGCGAGTAGGCGCTCTTGCGGCCCACGACCGTGCAGGAGCCCTTGTAGAACTTCAGCTTCACGGTGCCGTACAGGCAGCGCTGCGTGGAAGCGAGGAAGGCGTCGAGGGCTTCCTTAAGCGGGGAGAACCACTGGCCGTTGTAGACTGCCTTCGCCCAGGCTTGTTCGATGCCCAGCTTGTAGTGCAGCACTTCGCGCTCCAGCACCAAGTCCTCAAGTGCTTTGTGCGCCTGAATGAGCGCCAGACCTGCGGGAACTTCGTAGCACTCGCGGCTCTTCACGCCTACAAGCCGGTTCTCAATCATGTCGATGCGGCCAAAACCGTTCTTGCCAGCAATCTCGTTCAGGGCATAGATGATGCCGAGGAAGCTCTTCTGGTTGCCGTTAATCATGTAGGGGATGCCGCGCGCGAACGTGAGCTCCACGTATTCCGGCTGGTCGGGCGCGTCAATCGGGTCGGAGGTCATCGTGTAGATGTCGGTCGGCGGCTCGGCCCAGGGGTCTTCCAGCACGCCACACTCGATGGCGCGACCCCACAGGTTGTCGTCGATGGAGTACGGCGAAGCCTTCGTCGTGGGCACTTCGATGCCATGAGCCTGCGCCCACTCCATTTCCTCAGGCCGCGTGTGCAAATCCCACTCACGCACCGGCGCGAGAATTTCGATGTCGGGGTCAAGCATGGTGATGCTGGATTCGAAACGCACCTGGTCGTTGCCCTTGCCGGTGCAGCCGTGCGCGATGTATTTTGCGCCGAACTTGTGTGCGGCGTCCACAAGGTGCTTGGAAATGAGCGGACGCGACAGCGCGGAGACCAGGGGATACTTGTTTTCGTACATGGCGTTGGCAGCAAGCGCCTTCGACAGATATTCATTCGCGAACGTGTCACGCATGTCCACCACGAGGCACTCAAGCGCGCCGGACTTCAGCGCCTTCTGCTTGATTTTCTCCAGGCCCTCGTGCTCCTGCCCCACGTCACCGACGACGGCAATGACGTCGAGGTTCTTCTCGGTCTGAAGCCACTTGATGCAGCACGAGGTGTCCAGGCCGCCCGAGTACGCAAGTACAACTTTGTCCTTCTGATCTGCCATGATGATAGTTCCTTCCCAAAATTTTCTGCTGGTTTGCGATTATGCCCGGGTCTAACGATGGGTACGAGTCAACCTTGGGTCGGCACGCCGAAGGAGGCGGCTGGCACACGGGGTCCCGTGCTCATCGCGGCTTTTCGCGATGGCGTGAGCGCCGGGCGGCCCTCACGACTTATGCTGCGGTGCAGCTTGGGGGGAAAGGAGGGGGAAAAGCGAGCCCTCGCGAGAAAGTAGACGACTTAACGTCGTCGCAGACGGTCGATGGCGCGCTCAACTTCGATAGCGGCCTCAGGGCTCTCGGCAGCAATCATGATGGTGTTGTCTCCGGCAACGGTGCCCAATGCGCCGCGCAGGCTCGCCTTATCGAGCGCTGCGGAGACGCCGGCGGCTCCGCCGGAGAACGTCTTAACCACGATGAGATTGCCAGCCACATGTACCTCTTCAACCAGTTCAGAGACCATCCGCTGGAGGCGCATTTCCTCCGGCAGCACATAATAGCCGTCGCGGGACTTCACCAGACCCATGTCCATGATGTCCCGAGAAATGGTGGCTTGAGTGCAATCGTAGCCAGCAGCCTGCAGCTGATCCGCAAGATCACGCTGCGTCTTGACATTATGCTCGCGAATGATGTCGCGAATAATGTCATGCCGTTGCTGACGTTTTCTCATGCCCTCCACTCTCTATTAGCGGCGAACTATCACATTCAGTCTCACAGCCATTCGCCGAATATGCAGAAATTCGCAAGTCCGGCAAAATTTATGCAGTAAATAGTAACCCATGACACCGTGTTTGCGAACCCTGAATTTTCAAAAGGCCGCAAAGTTTCGACAAATGTGCGTTAGACGGCCGCCAAAAGCGGCGCCAGGCGTTCAATAAGAGTGTCAATGTGCGCCAGTTCGCAGACAAGCGGCGGCAGGAAGCGCAGCGTGTGCGGGCCGGTGGCGTTGAGCAGGAGGCCCTTGTTAAGGGCGCGCAGCACCACGTCGTTGGCGTTCACCGTTTCGTCCACGTCGGCGGCTACCATGAGGCCGAGGCCGCGCACCTCCTTTATATGCGGCAGCTGGGCAAGCTGTTCGCGCAGATAGGAGCCCGTGCGCTCCACGTGGGCGGCAAAACCTTCGTCGGCAAGCGTACGTAGCGTGGCTTCTGCTGCGGCAACGGCCAGACAGCTGCCGCCAAACGTACTGCCGTGGTCGCCGGGGCCAAACGCGCGTGCCACCTGGGCGCGCGCCGCGCACATGCCCGTTGGCATGCCGGAAGCGACGCCCTTGGCGATAGTTACCACATCGGGCACAATGCCGAAGCGTTGGAACGCGAACGGCGTGCCGCAACGGAAGATGCCGGTTTGCACTTCGTCGCACATGAGCAGCGCGCCGTGCTCGTGCGTGAGGTTGCGGGCAGCCTGCAAGAACTCAGGCGTGCAGGGGTGCACACCGCCTTCGCCCTGCACACACTCCACCATGACGGCGCAGATTTCTGTGCCACGACGGGCGAACAGGTCTTCTAGGGCGGCCACGTCGTTCAGCGGCACGTGGGCGAAGCCGTCGGGCAGGGGCTGGAAGGCTTCCTGCTTGGCAGGCTGCGCCGTAGCGGCCAACGTGGCCAGCGTGCGGCCGTGGAAGCTGCGATCAAGCGTGACAATCACGCGGGGTGCGGCGGCCTCGGCTGCGTGAATGGCTTCCTCGTTGCCGCCCGCGGCGCGTACCTGATCAGCGGAGTGCTTGCGCGCGTAAAGACGCGCCAGCTTGATGGCGCACTCGTTCGCTTCGGCACCCGAGTTCGCAAAGAAGCTTTCCCACGGCTCGGCGTCGGAGGCGGCCCCTTCGTTTAAGAGGTCGGACAGGCGCTTGGCCACTTCACCACGCTGCTCTATATAGTAGTAGTTGCTCACATGGATGAGCTTTTCGGCCTGGCTTTGCAGCGCCTGCACCACGGCGGGATGGCAGTGACCCAGGCTGATAACGCCAATGCCAGCAATGAAGTCCAGGTAAGTGCGCCCCTGGTCGTCCTCAACCTCCATGCCGCGGCCGCGTACAAGTTCGACGGGCTTGCGCCCAAACGTGTGCATGACGTAGGTCGATTCCAATTCCTGCTGGTGCTGAAGGCTCATGCGAGCATCCTTTCAATCAGTGGTACTGAGCTCTACAACAAGAGCCCTTTACCCGCCAGGTTGACCGTAGGGCAAGGGTTCTACCCTTGCCGATAACTACGTCTGACCTGCAATTTTCCCAATGCCGAGCGGCAAGGGCAGAGCCCTTGCCCTACGGAGAACCCCTTAGGGGCACAGCTATGTTACGACTGGCTTCCCCCTGCGTTTTGGAGCGCCTGCTGGCGGTTCTCCAGAAGTTTGGAGGCGAAATTGCCGAGCGGGTGTGCATCAAACTTGCATGCCTCTTCGGTGGAGTGCATCGTGGTGCCCACGCCGGTGCTGGTGAGCAGCTCCAACAGCAGCGAGTGCGGCGTGGTGCCGTTGATGATGTGAGCACGGAACACGCCGGATTCGAGCGCATGCACGCACGACTTGAGCTTGGGGATCATGCCCGTGGACACGATGTTGTTCTCGATGAGATACTGCGCCTCGAACAGCGTGAGGTTCGAGATGAGCGAGGACTTGTCCTGGAAGTTTTCGTAGAGGCCGTCCACATCGGTGAGGAAGACTACCTTGTGCGCGCCGATGGCGGCGGCGATGTGACCGGCAACCATGTCGGCGTTCACGTTGTAGAAGCCGCCGTCTTCGCCGAGCGCCACCGAGGCAACCACAGGGATGTAGTCGCCGGCGACCAGGTCGTCGAGCAGAGGTGAGTTGATGCGCGTGATGCGCCCCACACGCCCGAGGTCGGGTGAGGCCTGTTCAGCCACAATAACGCCCGCATCCGCGCCCGACACGCCCACGGCGAAGTTACCGTGCTCGTTCAAGGCTTCAACCAGCTCCAGGTTCACCTTGCCCATGAGCACGGTACGCACCAGGTCCATGGACTCGGGCGTGGTGACGCGCTGACCGTCCTTGAACTCGACGGGCAGCTCCATGCGATCCATGGCAGCCGTGATGGCTTTGCCGCCGCCGTGCACGATGACCGGGTTCACGCCAACAATTTTGAGCAGCACGATGTCGTTCATGACATCGGCGCGCAGCTCTTCGTCGACCATGGCCGAGCCGCCATACTTGATGACCACCGTTTTGCCGGTGATGTTTTTGATCCAGGGAAGTGCCTCGACGAGCACTTCTGCGGCTTTGTGGGAAACACCCTTGGGGCGCGTGTCCTTTGCGTACTTCATGAGCGGTAATCTCCGTTAATCGTGACGTAGTCGTGGGAAAAATCGCAGGTCCACATGGTGGATCCGGCGTCGCCGGCACCGAGGTCGACATCGATAATGATTTCGGGTGCTTCGAATCGTCGGAGCGCTTCGTCTTCATCGAACGGCACGGTGAGTCCCTTGCGGCACACGGGCAAACCCAGGATGTCGATGGCCGCCTCTTCCTGGCGGAAGACGGCACCCGACTTGCCGATGGCCATAGCCACACGACCCCAGTTGGCGTCATGCCCGTACACGGCCGTTTTCACGAGCGGCGAATTTGCGACCGCACGGGCGGCGGCGTCGGCATCTGCCTGGTTGGCCGCGCCGGTGACGTTCACCGTCACAAGACGCGTGGCGCCTTCGCCGTCGGCGGCCATCTGGCGTGCAAGGTTCTGACACACAGCATTGAGCGCCTGCTGGAACGCGGCGAGAGCGGGTGAGCCGGGTGCGAAGGACTGCACGCCAGCAGGTGCGGCCGCGCCGTTAGCAAACAGGAAGCATGAGTCGTTTGTGGAAGTGTCTGAATCCACCGTGACCTTGTTGAAGCTGTTGTTCACGGCTTCCGTCAGCGCATGGTGCAGCACGTCGGACAACACGGGCGCGTCGGTGGTGATTACGGATATCATCGTGGCCATGTTCGGCATAATCATGCCGGAGCCTTTTGCCATGCCCCCTACCGTAAAGATGCAGCCGGGATACCCAATGTCGCTCCCGTCGAAGCTGACGGCAGCTTCTTTCGGGCGCGTATCCGTGGTCATGATGGCGCGCGCAGCATCTGCCCCACCAGCAGCGGAAAGAGCAGCGTGGGCGACGGGAAGTCCCGCTTCGAACGGTTCGAGCGACAGATGTTCGCCAATGACGCCGGTGGAAGCCACCATGACTTCTTCCTGCGCGCAGCCAACTACCTCGGCCGTAAGGCGCGCCGACGTGCGGGCGGTTTCTAGACCGCGCTCACCCGTTGCTGCGTTCGCGTTACCCGAGTTCACCACCACGGCGCGCGCCGTTCCGTACGCTGGCTCGCCAGCCGCGGCCCCCAAGTACTCGCGCGAGACGCTCACCGGCGCCGAACAAAATACGTTTTTGGTGAACACCGCAGCGCACGCGCACGGTTCGTCGGCAACCACAAGCGCCAAGTCGAATCGCTCGGGGTTCTTGCGAAAGCCAGCATGCACACCTGCGGCACGAAACCCCTTCGCCGAGGTAACACCGCCCCCTTCGAGCGGAGACGAGGGCGCGGGACCCGCTGGCGCAGCAGGCGCTCCCTGGTCGCGCAGTGGCGCGGGCGCCGCGGAGGCGATTGCGGGATGGTCGATCATGGGCTGCCTCTTTCTTGGTTCTTACTGAGGGGATGACCTTTGCTGGAGAGTGCTCGCAAGGGTCGTGAAAGGTTGCCTACACAGGCACGGCGATGGCGTCAAAACCTCGTCGTTCGGGCAGGCCACACACCACGTTTGCACACTGCAGCGCCTGACCGGCTGCCCCCTTGCCCAGGTTGTCGATAGCGCACACGGCAATGAGCATACGCGCAGAAGCGTTCACAGCGAGGCCAATATGGGCGTTGTTTGTACCAACAACCGAGGACGTCTTCGGCATGGAGCCCGCGGTGAGCACCTGCACAAACGGTGAATCCTCGTAGAAGGTGCGGTAGTGTTCCACATACACGGCCGCATCAAGGGGCGCGTCGGGTGCCAGCGGGATATTCACCGTGGACAGCAGGCCGCGATTCAGCGGAGCAAGGTGCGGCGTGAACACGAGGCGGCCTTGTAGGCCCAGTATCTGTTCGATCTCGGGAGTGTGACGATGCGAGGCTACGCTATAGGCCTCCACGTTTTCGTCGGCGAAGCAGAAGTGTGTGCGTGCGCTGGCCTTCTTGCCGGCACCCGTCACGCCCGATACGGCGTCAACCACCACAACGCCATCCGGCGCAGCTTGCCCCCCACGCACGGCAGGCGCTGCCGCGAGCGAGGTAGCCGTGGGGTAGCAACCCGCGCACGCCACCAGCACGCCCTCGCCTGCCTCCCGGCTCGCGTGAACGCGAGTGAGATCAGCCCGAAAGAGTTCAGGCAGGCCAAATGCCGCGCGAGACAGCAGCTCGGACTGGGTATGGGGCGTGTTGTACCACTGCTCGTAGACGGCTGCATCCTTGAGGCGGAAATCGGCCGACAGGTCGATAACCGTCGCGCCACGCGCAACCAATGCGGGTGCCATCGACAGCGCAGCCGTGTGCGGCACCGCGAGAAACACCAGGTCACAAGTCTCAAGAGCCGGGTCATCGTGCGTGATAAACGTGAGGTCGGTGGCACCGGTAAAGCCAGGATATTCCACGGCAACGGGAGTGCCAGCAAGCTCGTTGGAAGTGACGGCAACCAAATTCAGGTCGGGGTGGCGCAGCACAAGGCGCACCAATTCGATGCCCGCAAACCCTGCTGCTCCCACAATTCCCGTTGTGATGGCCATGTTGCTCCTCGCCTGTACTTCCAAAATAGTGCGCCTGCACAAAAATGCGCTTCAAGCCCGGTTTTCATCATCCTAAGAAAGAAACGGACGTTTTGCAAGGCGCGCAATGAAATAGTTACACTTATCTTTGCGCTCTGCGAAACCGCGGACGCCTCATTTAGCAGTTCTTCGTGTGGTGGTAGGTGGGGACGGCGGTTTCGAGGATGTGGATTGCTTCCTCGTCGGTTTTGCTGATGGCGGCTTCCAGTTCGTCAAGCTTGGCGGCCACTTCGTCGTAGCTGATTTCTTGACCGGTGGAAATCATGATAGAGGCGTTGTTGGTGGGAAGCGTGCTTTCCTCATCCATGAGCAGTTCTTCGTACATCTTCTCGCCATCGCGCAAGCCGGTGAACACGATGTTGATATCCACGTCAGGCACGAGGCCTTGCAGCTGGATGAGGCCCTTCGCCAAGTCGACAATTTTGACAGGCTCGCCCATGTCGAGAATAAATATCTCGCCGCCGCGTGCCATACCACCTGCCTGGATAACCAGGCGCGACGCCTCGGGAATGGTCATGAAGAAGCGCTCGATTTCCGGGTGCGTCACCGTGACAGGGCCGCCTGCGGCAATCTGGCGCTGGAACACCGGAATAACACTGCCATTGGAGCCCAGCACGTTGCCGAATCGCACGGCGGAAAAAATGGTTTTTGATGTGCGTGCGTAGTACTGCATCACCATCTCGCCCATGCGCTTCGTGGCACCCATGACGCTGGTAGGATTCACGGCTTTGTCGGTGGAGATGAAAATGAAGCGTGCGGCACCAAAGGCGTCGGCGGCGCGCACCACATTCAGCGTGCCGAACACGTTGTTGTGCAGCGCCTCGCGCGGACAGGACTCCATGAGCGGCACATGCTTGTGGGCGGCCGCATGGAATACAGCACCCGGGCGATACTTCGCGAACAGTTCGTTCACACGCGCTTCATCACACACGCTGCCAATCTCAATGACGAGATCGATGTCGTCATACTCGCCCAGAAGTTCGTTGCGCAGCATGTAGGCATCGTTTTCGTAGATGTCGAAGATAACGATGCGTGCGGGAGCAACCTTGCACAGTTGGCGGACAAGTTCGCTACCGATTGATCCGCCGCCGCCGGTGACAAGCACCGTCTCGCCAGCAATGTAGCCCGACACCGCGCGCGTGTTCAAGATAATTTCCTCGCGGCCAAGCAAGTCGGCCACATCCACGTCACGCAGCTTCACGTCGCCGATCTCGTCGAGCGAGAGTTCGCGGACATTCGGCAGGGTACGCAGCTTACAGTCGGTCTTCGTGCATTCGCCATAGATGCGCTTGCGCTCTTCCGGCGTGGACGAGGGAATAGCCACGACAATTTGCTCGATGTCGTATTTGTCTACCAGATCAACAATGTCATCAGTGCCGCCTTCTACCTTCACGCCATGGATGCGGCTGCCGCGCTTGGAAGGATCATCATCGGTGGCCACGAGCGGAATGCCAGGCATGTAGGGATCCTTCGAAGCCATGCGACCAATGGCCAGCGAGCCGGTCTCACCCGCACCCACGATGAGGGTGCGCGGGCGGTCACACGCACGCTGCGACGAGGCAAGTGCGCGGCCCTTCTGCCGCATGATGCGGAATATGAACCGTATGCCTCCCATGAAAAATATCAGTAAGATGCACGAGACAACGAACACACGAATGGGTAGGCGCACGTCGATGATCCACAAAAACACAGCACCGACCAGTGTGGAAAGCACCACCGCCAAAACGATTTGAATCACTTCGTCAATACTGGCGTATTCCCAGAGGTTGTTATACATCCTGAACAACCCGAGCACCGCCACATTGATAAGAGCAAGAATACCCAACATGAAGTAGATCTCGTTGTTAACGAAAACCTCGCCCTCCACGTCGGTCAAAAGCGATGCAAACCAATAGGCGGCATACGTCGCTACGATGTCAAGCAACAAGAGAAGCGCTGTTCTTTTTGTGATGTGAGCATCCACGTGTAGCCTCGTCCTTTAGTGGAATAAGCGAAACGTCGTCATTTCACTGACAAGCTCGCCGATCGAAAGGTTATTGTATACAAAGTAACGTTATCTTGCACTTGACCCACGCGCCTTCAGGAGTTTGCTACATGAATAAAACAGCCCAAGTGAAAGCACCCACCATAGAAACCCCCGTTCACACAGCCCAGCCGGCGCGGGAAAGCAACATCGACGCCATCGTTTCGTACTTCGAAAGCGGCATCAAGCCCGCTTCGGTGCGGGGCGAGCTGGGCATTGAGCTGGAGCACACCATTGTGCGCGACGATTTGTCCCCCGTTTCGTACCACGGTGCACACGGAGTGGAGTGGCTTTTGGAGCAGCTGCAGGCCTCCTTTCCTCAGACAACACGCGACCCGGAAGGCGATCTTCTGGGCGTGGCGCGCCCTCGCGAAGCCGTGACCATTGAGCCGGCGGCACAGCTTGAGTTGTCGGCGGGACCCTTCGAGAACTTGGACGAGGCGCTTCACACCTTCGAGGCGTTTGAGCGCGACCTTACAGAGGTACTGTCCCCCGTGGGCGAGCGTGCGCTCACGATAGGCTACCACCCCACAGCGGCTGCGCTGGATTTGGAGCTTATTCCCAAGCGCCGCTACAAGTTCATGGACTTGTACTTTTCCGAGCGAGGGCCGTTTGGGCAGCGCATGATGCGCGGTAGCGCGTCTACCCAGGTGTCGATTGATTACTGGTCGACAGCCGACTGCTTGCGCAAGCTGCGCCTGGCGTTTGCTTTGGTGCCGCTGTTTTCGCTCATGTGCGACAACTCCCCCGTGTTCGAGGGAAAGCCACGCACCCACCAGCTTGTTCGCACCGAGATATGGGAAAAGTGCGATCCCGACCGCTGCGGACTGGTACCCGGCGTGATGGACCCCGCCTTCGACCTGCGCCACTATGCTGAATATTTGTTGGACACCCCCGCCATTCTGGTACCCTGTCGCAAGGAGCAGTGGTGCTATTCCGAGCGCACGTTCGGTGATATCTATGCCACGCGTACGATGACGCGCGCCGAGGTGGAGCACGCGGCGTCGATGTTCTTCAATGACGTGCGGCTGAAGACCTATATTGAGATACGGCCCGCCGATGCGCTGCCCATTCCGTATGTGGTGGCCTATGCTGGCATAGTTAAAGGGCTCTTCTACAGCGCAGCTAACTTGGACGCACTCGACGAACTGTTTGCGAAGGTAAGCGCTGCCGATGTGAACGACGCCAAGGCCGCACTCATGGCACACGGATACGAGGCGCAGGTATACGGGCGTCCTGTCGCAGAGCTTGCCGACCGCGTGATGGAATTGGCTCATGCAGGGCTGAGTGAACATGAGCAGCCCTATCTTGCCCCCTTGGCGCAGCTGGTAGCCCGCCGCACTACGTTGGCAAGTCTGAGCGAACAGCACAACTAACAGGACACGTGCGACAGTTCGATAACACGGCACGGCGTATCGCATGAAGGAGGTCCTTATGGACCATACCAACAAGATGGTGACGGTGGCATACAAAGGGTTCTTCGACGATGGTTCGGTGTTCATCGACCAAACCAGAGAGCCCATTGAGTTTCCCTGCATAGAGGGTTGGATGCCTCCCGTCTTCATTGAAACCGTGCGCGACATGGCTATAGGCGAAACGCGCACTGCGCACGTGAGCCCAAGTGAAGCGTACGAAGAGCGTACCGACGAGCGCATCATCGACATAAAACGCGAGAAGATACCCGCCAGCGTTCGGTTGGTGGTGGGCGAGATGGTAAACCTCGAACAACCCGACGGCCAAACCTTCCCTGCGCGGCTCATATCGCTTGACGATGAGGTGGCCTTATTCGACCTGAACCACGACGCCATCTGCAAGGCGCTCAACTTCGAGTTCACGCTTTTGGACGTGAACGACTTGCCCGACCGCTGAGCAACTGAGCGACAGACTTGTGACGACTTGGAGAGACTTTCAAGCCGCAGCCAGGGTTCTACGAACCCGTAAGGTAGACTGAGTCTACTGTTTTTTGATCGAGAGGAGCTCTTTTCATGAGCAACGAAGGTAAAAAGGTCAAGGTCCACTACACGGGCACGCTGGATGACGGCACGAAGTTTGATTCCTCGGTTGACCGCGGTGAGCCTATTGAGTTCACCTGCGCCGCTGGCCAGATGATTCCGGGCTTCGACGCAGCCGTGAAGGATATGGAGCAAGGCGAAACGAAGACCGTACACATTCCCGCAGCCGAAGCGTATGGCGAGCGTCGCGACGACATGGTGCAGAAGGTGCCCGTTGACCAGATTCCCAATGGCGACCAGCTGCCGGTGGGCCAGACCATCTACATGCGTGGCCCGAGCGGCCAGCCTTTCCCCGTGTTCGTGGAATCCATCGAAGACGGCGTAGCCACGTTCGACATGAACCATGAGCTGGCAGGCAAGGACCTCAACTTCGAGATTACGCTGGTTGAAGTCTGCGACTAATCGCACCTCTGTGCACGTTGCCTCGAAAGGCGCCTTCGGGCGCCTTTTGTTATTGAGAGACCCAAGCGCTACCATGGAAGAGCCTCTTCCTCGAAGCAGCAAGGCACGCGTGGGAAGGCCAACGTCCCGCAACCACCGCCTCCGAACAGGAGTTTTTCAAGAGCGCGGGGCGACAGCACTACCAAAGCATCTTCGCTCCCCTCCTTTACGAGCACGGGGGCATCGGCGGTACGCACAAGGCGCGCAAGGGTGCGCGTGTTTTCTACAAAGGAAAGCTGGACAGCATTCATTACCCTCACCCCCTCTCCAGGCGAACGGCCAAATCGAGCAAGCGCTCAGTAAAGGTATACAGTGCGTTGTGATTGATGACCGCAATGCGGCGAGCCAAGCGTTGCGAGGTTTTACGGTCGAGCGAGTCGAGGTGCGGCACGGGAGTACACGAGGCTTCCTTCTCCGGAGCGTCGCCGAGTACGCGCGCCGCCTTCTCTTGCGCGGCACGGGACTGCACCTTGTCGTATTCGAAGCCGAAGAACGTCATCTCCCAGTAGGCGCTGGCCAGCGCCACGTAACGCTCACGCCGACACCAGCCGCTCCCGAGCCACACCTTGCACCCCAGCGTGTCTTCCCAGGGAGCAAGCGTGTACGTTCGCTCCAGACCAGCCCAGTCGCCGTCATCTACCCGGGGGCTTTGAGGCCCCAAAACCTTTCGCAAGCGCTTATCCGCCTTCTTGACCTCCTTATACGAAGCAGCGGGGCCGCCCGTCGCGCGAACAAGCCGACGCGCGCTTTTCTCATCAAGCACAGGCACCAACGCCGCATGGAGACGCCAGCTGATAGACCAGTCCCGCGCGCTCAACACATACGATTCACGCGGCACCAGTACCCAGTTGCGGTTCGCCTGCGGGTTAACGGTAAGCGCCATCATCGCATCGAGCGAAGCGTTGAGCCGCCGGCACATAGAAGCACGCTCTTCCCTGGTAGGCCGCCAGCCCCGACAGGCAAAATCATCTATGACAACCCGCGCAAACACCTCGCGATCACACGTCGCGAGCGCTTCCTGCAGCGTGGGAAGATCACTCAAGCGCAGGTGCTTGTGCTTCTTCACAGAATGCTTGCTCATGACAGCCTCCCCTCATAAGAAGGCCTAGCTTTGGAGGCATGAGACAGTTGGAAAGCTCCTGCGACATGACGGGCACACACGTGCGCGGACATGGCAAGACACCTCGCTTCCCTGCGTTCCCGGGCGGAGAGGATCTTGCAAGCGTGGTACGGGCGGCAGGGAACACTGCCGCCATCTATGGGCTGCGGTATTACGAAAAAGCAATAACCGAAACAGCGCTTGCACTGGCTCTTTTTGTTCGCCGACAGTATAGCATAGTAATAGAACGTTTGTTTGCAAAATTGGAAAAAATTGGAACAATTGTACGCAACTTGAAGACCCTCAAAACACGCAGGCAGACGCGCCCCTAAGACGCGGCGAGGGCATCTTCCTCTTGACTTCGTGCTTGACGGGTGAACAGGCAAAAAGCACTCACTTCGCCTTGAAGGCACCCGTCACCACCAACACTACCAGCTCAGCAGTTCGTAGCCGTCTTCCGTAACCACCAGCTGAACTTCCCACTGCGCGGTATCGCTTCTGTCGGCAGTGCGCACCGTCCAGCCGTTCGGATCGGTCATGTCAATTTCCTGCGCGCCGGCGTTAATCATGGGTTCAATAGTGAACGTGAGTCCCGGCACCAGTACCATGCCCGTACCCGCCTCAGCCACATGGCTCACAAAGGGGTCTTCGTGAAAATCGAACCCGATGCCGTGGCCACCAAACTCGCGCACCACCGTGAAGCCGCAGCTGTTCGCATACGCCTTCACCGCCGCGCCCACATCTCCAATGAAACCCCAGGGCTTCACGGCCGCCAAACCGGCCTCAAGAGCCTTCTTCGTCTCGTCTACCAGGCGCTTCCGCTCCGCCGACACCTCACCAATGCAAAACATGCGCGAAGAATCCGAATAGTAGCCGTCCAAAATAGTGGAGCAGTCCACGTTCACGATGTCGCCCTCGGCGAGCACGTGGTCATCCGACGGAATGCCGTGGCACACCACCTCGTTTACCGAGGTGCACACGCTGTTGGGGAAGCCCTCGTAGCCGAGGTCGGCCGGAATGCCACCGTGCTCCACCGTGTAATCGTGCACCCAGCGGTCAATCTCGCCCGTGGTGGTGCCCACCGTAATATGTTCGGCCACGTAATCGAGCACACCGATATTAATAGCGGCGCTGCGCTTAATGCCCTCAATGTCGGCCGGCGTTTTCAGCAGATCGCGCGGGGGCACTTCGAACCCCTGGTCGGCCAGGTTTTGCAGGCGCTCATCGAACGTGAGGTGACACTTCTTGTACTTCTTGCCGCTGCCACACCAACATTCATCGTTGCGGCCGGGCTGGGGCTGTCCATCATACATGCAGGTATTCCTTTCGCTCGCGGGCTATTGTACCGCGAACTTAGTGTTTGTCGTTGGGGTTTCGCGAAGATCGACGTGTCACCCGGTGATAGATAAGCATGCCCGCCAGCACAAACACCGCCGTGATGGCGAACACGAGCGCCGTGGCACGCCAGTCCCCCGCCGCCGCATACGACGAGGCCAGCGTGGCCGCCACCACCGAGGGCAACCGCCCCACCGTGGTGACAACCACCAGGTGAGTAGGCCGCATACCCGCCAGCGCAGCGAAGTACGCCATGATATCTTTCGGCAGCCCGGGAATGAAGAACGCCACAAGAATGGCCAAGTCGAAGCGCTGTGAATACTTGAGACGCTGCAACTGCTCGCGGCGTTTGGGCGACACCAGCACCCGCAACACCTTCTCGCCAAAGCGGCGCACAATGCCAATAATGGCAAGGCAGCCCACCACGCTGGCCGCCAGATACACCAACGCGCCTTCCCAAAAGCCAAACGCATAGCCGGCCGCCAGCTCAAGCGGCTCGCTGGGCACAATGACGGTGACCTCCTGCAACACCACCAGCACCCCTAGCGCAAAGGGGGCAAGCGGACCCAGGCGCTCCACCTGCTGCTGCACTACATGGCCATTCGTGAGATACGCAAGTACCGTGCGCCCGTGCGTGGCCAGCAGCACGACGGCGACCACAACCACAACGGCCAGCGCCGCAAGGATCGCAATCCGAATATGCCGCGCCCGCTGCTCCTGCCGATCCGGCTCGCCCATCGCCCGCCACCTTCCGCTTCCGCCTTCGCTTCGCTCGTATGCCACCAGCCATTGTCATACGAAGCACGCGCGTGTGCGCGTGCGGCGGGAAACGGTTCGTTGAAGACCGGGTTACGAAGGCGCGCTTACGCGAACTGCTTCTTCGCGCAACCAATGCCGAGGGCACCGGGGCCCACGTGACACGCGATGCTCAAGGGAAGGCGGGCCACGTGAACAGCATCCGTGGCGAAATGGTCGCGAATGTCGGCGGCGAAGGATTCGGCATCTTCGTCGCGATTCGTGTGGGCGACGTAGAGGTGCACGTGCTCAACGCTGGTGAAACGCCGCTCAATGTCGGTAGCGAGCGCCTTGATCATGGTGCGCTTGGCGGCTTTGAACGACTTCGCAATAGCGAACGCGTCCAGCTTCTCGCCCTGAATTTGCAGGATAGGCTTGATCTTCAGCAAGGAACCAATGGAGGCAACCGCCGGCGTGATGCGCCCGCCTTTGCGCAGGTAGTCAAGTGTGTCCACCATAATATAAATGCTTGCGTCAAGTTTCGTGCGCTCAAGCAGCGCGGTCACCTCGGCGGCGGTGCGGCCCTCAGCTACCCAGCGCAGAGCATCAAGCACAGCCTCGCGCTGCGTGACGGAAATGCGCTGGTTGTCTACCACGTGCACGCGCCCGTCGAAGTGCTCCGCCAGCGCATGAGCGGTCTCGCACGACCCAGAAAGGCCGCTTGACATGGGAATATAAATAATCTCGGCATATGTTTCCAGCAAGTCGCGCCACAGTTTTCCCAAGTCAACAAGGGAGGGCTGCGAGGTAACGATGTCGGCACCCTCAGCCAGACGCGCGTAGAACTGCGGGGCGCTTAGGCTCACGTCTTCGAAGCATTCCTCGCCGTCTACCACAAACGGCATGGGCACCACGTGGACGCCGAGCGCCTTAGCCTCGTCGCTCATGATGCCGCTGTTTGTATCCGTCACAAGCGCGATACCCTCGGTCATGTGTCCGCCCTTCTTTCCCCGGCGGCACGCAACCGCTCTGCGGTGGGCACCCCTGGCCCACCCTTCTCCTCGTGCGTCAAATTATAGCGTCATAGGTTTGGGCGAAGACCCAAGCGTGCACGGAGCCACGCCATCTTCATGCATGACACGCGCTCTTTGTTTTAGCAAGCAGCTCAGTGCAGGTTTCCGCAGAAGGGAACCGGTCTCCCTCGGCCGCCGTGTCATGCTCCTTCGCACGACCGCAAAAACGACGACAGCCACGGCTTGCGCGCGGCGTGCTACACTTCCCCCGACAGCGCTTCTTGGGCCTGGTTAGCACGTACGTGACACAAAAAGCCCGTTTCAGGCACGAAAAGAACCCTCACCATCCGAGTGAACTGCGAAAATAGGAAGGAGGCCGCGATCAGCATGGAAGGCGTCCAGCCCGCACATGATCGGGGCCTTGCTGTGTCCCGCCTTCACTGGAGAAAGAGGCCCATGAGAATCGCGATCGTCGACGACTGCTCCGCCGATGCCGAAGCGCTCGAGCACGCCATCGTCGCCCATCTGACGCGTCGCGGGCGCACGTGCGAAACAGCGCGGTTTTCCGAGAGCGGCGGGCTTTTCGCGAAGGACACACTGGCGTTTGACCTGATATTTCTCGATATCTATTTGGGCGACGAAAACGGCATTCGCATTGCCGAGCGCCTGCACGAGGAACGCTACCCGGGGCTGGTGGTATTCACCACCGTGTCGGCCGACCACGCGGTGGACGGGTTCCGCGTGCGCGCATTCCACTACCTGATGAAGCCCTACACCGACGAGGATTTGGCCGTGGTGCTGGACGAAGCCCTCGCGCGCCTGGCGACGGACGAAACGGTGCTTTTGGCCCGCGACGGCGCGGTGCCGGTAAATGTGCCGCTGTCGCGCATTCGCTATGTGGAAACCGACGGCCATTATTTGATGGTAAACACCGAGGCCGGGCTCTTGCGCTGGCGGCAGTCGTTCGCCCGCCTTGTGGACATGCTGGCTTCCTACCCGCAGTTTTTCACCTGCCACCGCGGCATCATGGTGAACCTCGACCACGTGAGCGAACTCACCGACGACGGCTGCTTCATCATGGAAGGCGGCAAACGCCTCCCCGTGCGCCGTTCCTCCCACGCCGAAGCCCGCCGCCGCTACTTCGACCGCCTCTTCGCCGCCACCCGCGACGCGGAGTAAATAAGTAAGGAAAATCGCCGCACATTCGGTTAACAGTTTTCTTTCTAAATAGACCTATTTTTAGACCTATTATTGATACCTTTTTAAGGTCAATCCATGCTATACTCACCTTAAGAAAAGGAGGTTTCTATGACTATGTCAACGTTTACCGTCGGGCTGTCCGAAGCCAAAGCGAATCTGAATAAAATCGCAAACCTTGTCAATGAGACAGGCCAATCAGTCACTGTCTTTAAGCGCAATCGCCCCTATATCACCATTTCACCTGCCCAGGAAACACCCAACGAGGAAACCCTTGAGGCTATGCAGCAATCCGAAGCCATGCGAAATGACCCTCGAACAAAAATATACCGAAGCGCTGAAGAGCTGTTTTCGGAATTGGGAATATAACTCATGTATAAGTTCTACCGAACGCCAAATTTCGAGCGCGACGTTAAACGGTGCCTTAAAAAACATCGTGATATGAATGAATTCAAAGCGGCTGTCGTTGCTGTGCTCAACTCTGATACAACGCCTATCCCGCTTTCGTTCAATGATCATGCTTTAAAAGGCAGTCTTCAAGGCAAGAGAGAACTCCATATAGGTGGAAGAAAAAGCGATTGGCTCATTATATATAGTAGAGAAAACGAGGTCGTGGGCTTCGAAAGAACGGGAACACATGATGAGTTGTATCGATAGCTATTAGTGAGTGTGATTAAAAGCCGGGCGAGGGATTCGCCCGGCTTTTTTGGTTGTTAGCCGCGAACTTCGGCGCCGGTGGCGGCGCTTACTTTTTTGATGAGGCGGTCGTGGGTTTTGTCGACTTCCTCGCTGGTGAGGGTGCGGTCGGAGGCGCGGTACGTGAGGGCGAACGCCATGGACTTCTTACCAGTGCCGACGCGCTCTTCGTCGCGGTAGACGTCGAACAGGCGCGCGTCTTCCAGCAGCTTGCCGCCGGCTGAACTCATGCACTGCATCAGCTTCTCGCAGGTCACGGCTTCGTCAACCACAAACGCCACGTCCATGGACACGGCGGGGAATGTGGGCACATCCACGTAATCGCGCGCGGGACGGCTAGCCTTCACGAGCGCGTCCACATCCAACTCGAACGCCACCACCGGCGCGTCGGCCTCAAACGCGTCCACGGCCAGCGGGTGCACCTCGCCTACCCAGCCAAGCTCGGTGCCGCCGGACAGCACCGCCGCCGCACGGCCAGGCTGCAGGTGCGGGGCCTCGTCGGCGGCAAGCGCCTTGAAGCGCACCTTCGGCAGCGCCAGTTCGCGCGCGAGGTTTTCCACCACGCCCTTGCCGTCGAAAAAGTCGAACGCAGCGGGCGCGTCGTTCCACCCAGCGTCGCGCATGGCACCGGCCAGGACACCGGCCAGCTTGCGCTTCTCCTTCGGCTGCTTTTTGCCCTCGTGAGCGAAGAACACCATGCCCGACTCGTACAGCTGCACGTTCTTCACGCCGCGGCTTTGATTGTAGGCAACGCTACGCAGCAGACCAGGGATAATGCTCTGTCGCATAACGGATTGGTCGGCGTTCAGCGGGTTGATGAGCTCCACCGGTTCTCCCAGACCATCAGCGGGCAGGCGCAAGCGCTCAAGGTCGCCCGGCTCGGCGAACGAGTAGGTCATCGTCTCGTTCAGGCCGCTCGCGCGCAGGGTGTGGTTGATGGTATCCATGGTGCGCTCGGCCGGCGTACGCGTGCCCACGCGCTCGCGGCCGCCGGGCAGCGTGGCCGGAATGCGATCCATGCCCCAGAGGCGCAGCACTTCCTCATACAGGTCGATTTCGCGCACGAGGTCCGGGCGGAATGTGGGTGCGGTCACGGCCAGCGTGTCGGCATCCGCGGCGTCCGCCACCTCGCAGCCGAGGCGCACAAGAATGTCGGCAATGAAGTCGCGCGGAATGTCCGCGCCCATCATGACACAGAAGCGCGGAATGCGGAATGCAAGCTCCACCGGCTCAGACACGCGCGGCCACACATCCACGATACCTGCATCATTGGCGCGCGCGACGCTCACGGTACCGCCCGCCACCTCGGCAATGAGCGCGGCGGCCGCGGCGGAGCGCGCCTCAATGTCGTGATCATCCACGCCGCGCTCGTAGCGCAGCGAGCTTTCGGAGATAAGACCCAGGTTACGGCTCGTGCGGCTGGTGCGACCAGCCTCGAACGTGGCAGCCTCAAGCAGGATGTTCACCGTAGCGTCCGTGACTTCAGTGTCGAGCCCGCCCATGACACCAGCCAGCGCCACCGCGCCCTGCTCAGGCGTGGCAATAACCGTCATATCGGAGGTGAGCGTGCGTTTCTCGCCATCGAGCGTGGTCAGCTGCTCGCCGTCCTTGGCCGCGCGAATCACCACGTGCGCACGCCCGTCAGCACCAGTGAGTTTGTCCAGGTCGAACGCGTGCAGCGGCTGGCCCAGCAGGAACAGAATGTAGTTCGTCACGTCCACGATGTTGTTGATAGAACGCTGACCGATGGCCGCTAGGCGCTCGACCATCCAGTCGGGGCTCGGCCCCACCTTGCAGCCGCGAATGACGCGCGCCGTGTAGCGCGGGCAGCGCACGTCGTCTTCGATGGTTATCTGCACGGCTTCGTCCACCGGCGTTGCGGCCACATCAAGCTGCATCTTTGCGGCCATCTCGCCGAGCGGGTTCGTCCACTCTTTCTGGTACATCGCGCCCACTTCGCGCGCGAAGCCCGCCATGCTCAGGCAGTCGGGGCGGTTCGGCGTAATCTCCAGGTCAAGCACCGTGTCGGAAAGCTTCGCGTAGTCGGCAATGGGCATGCCCACGGGCGCGTCATCCGGCAGAATCCAGATGCCCTCGTGGTCGGCCCCCATGCCCAACTCGCGACGCGAGCAGCACATACCCGCGCTTGCCACCCCGCGCAGCTTCGACTTTTTTATCTTCAAATCGCCCGGCAGCACCGCGCCCACCGCGGCCACCGGCACCTTGATGCCCGCCACGATGTTCGGCGCGCCGCACACAATCTGCACCGGCTCGTCCGCACCCACGTTCACCGTAACCACGTGCATATGGTCGCTATCGGGGTGCGCCTCGCACGTCTCCACGTGCCCAACGACCACACCATCCAGCGCCGCCCCCGTCTTCTCCACACCTTCCACACCCGTGCCCGTCAGGTCAAGCCGGTCGCAGAACGCCTTAATGTCAGTCGGCACTTCCACATAGTCGGAAAGCCACTTGAGAGATACTTTCATGTTGTTCTTCCTTCTATCTTTAGCCGCTGCATGCGGCCCCGTTGCTCTCTTTGCTATCGCCGCACGGGATCCTTCGACTCCGCGCTACGCACTCCGCTCAGGATGACAAGCTATCCGCAGCCTCGCACTCCGCTCAGGATGACAAGCTGTGACGCACTCCAAGTAGATCGACAACCTAAGCGCTCGCGAAGGGACGGTGGGCGATGCCCACCAAGCGAGTTCCGCAGCGAAGCGAGGACTGTCTGAGCGACTGGGCGTCGCCCACCGCCCCGCCACAAAACTAAAACTGCCGCAAGAATCGCATGTCGCCTTCAAGCAGCATGCGCAAATCCGGCACGTTGTACTTCAGGCAGGCGATGCGCTCCACCCCCATGCCGAAGGCGAAGCCGGAATATTCCTCCGGATCAATCCCCGACATGGAAAGCACGTTCGGGTCCACCATGCCGCAACCAAGAATCTCAATCCAGCCCGTGCCCTTGCACATGCGACACCCTTCGCCGTGGCAGATGCCGCAGCTCACATCCACCTCGGCGGACGGCTCCGTAAACGGGAAGAAGTGTGCGCGGAACCGCGTCTTGCGCTCCGGCCCGAACACCTGCTTGCACAGGTAGTCCATCGTGCCCTTCAGGTCGCCAAAGGTGATCCCGCGATCAACCACCAAGCCCTCGATCTGGTGAAACTGCGGCAGGTGGGACGGGTCGGCCACATCGCGGCGGTATACCTTGCCCGGCGCAATCACGTAGATGGGCAGCTCTTCGTCCTCCATCGCGTGCACCTGTACGCCGGAGGTTTGCGTGCGCAGAAGCACGTCGGATTCGCCACGCACGTTGCATTCGGCACCCGAGCGGTCAACCACGTAGAACGTGTCGGCCAAACCGCGGCTGGGGTGATCGGCCGGTGCGTTCAGCGCTTCGAAGTTGTAGTAGCACGTCTCCACCTCAGGCCCCTCGGCCACCGAGTAGCCCAGGCCCAAGAAGATCTCGGAAATTTCGTCGATGATGCCATTGATCAGGTGGCGCGTACCCATCTGCTGCGCGCGGCCGGGCAGTGTCACGTCCACGGCCGCCGCGTCGATGGCAGCCGCCAGTTCCGCAGACTCAAGCGCGGCCTTGCGCTCGGCCAGCGCGGCCTCCACTTCCACGCGCACCTCGTTTACGGTCTTGCCCACCTCGGCGCGCTCTTCCTTCGGCACCTGGCCCATGCTGCGCAGGTACCCCGTGAGCGAGCCTGACTTGCCGAGCACCGCCACGCGCACCTGGTCAAGCGCTGCGGTGTCGGCCGCCTGCGCGATGTCGGCCAGCGTCTGCTCGCGCAGCGCCGCCACTTCCTCCACGATTGCCATCAGCTTCTCCCGTTCCTTTCCGTCTCTTCTCGCCTCTGCGAAGCGCCGTGCTCGGCCCCCGCGCCAAACAAAAAGAGCCTTCTCGCGTCCTTGCCCGTTGGGGAGTGATCCCCGGATCCAAGGACGAGAGAAGGCTCTCGCGGTACCACCTCGGTTGACGGCTGCGCCAACGCGCGTGCCGCCCGCTCGTTTTGCCCTGTGACGGGAGCACCCGGCGCGTCCTACTTGAGCGTCTCGCCGCAGGCCGCTGGGCCATGGGCGTCCGCGTTCAAACGCGCTGCTCGGAAGGGAATCGTCGCGCGTGCCGTCCGGGCCCTTTCAGCCGGTGAAGCCCGTCTCTGAGGGCGGCAGTGATGCACGACGCTGTCTTCGTCATCGCATGTAACCGTGAAGTATACCCCAACGAACGCCAAGCGCGCCCACTTTTCCGCAGAGGTTTCACGGAAGAAGGAGGAAGAAGGTGGGAGAAGGTGGCCGCACATTGACCGCATGACCCATGGCGGAGCGGGTGATCCCCACCGCGGGTCATGGCGCGCCGGCATTAGGAAGAAGGAACAGCTTCCACCTCATAAGAGAGGTTAGCAACAGCTACTTGGGCATCTGCTAGGTAGTTGAGCTGTGCTCCTTCGGGAAGAGACATACCGAAAGCAACTGCAAGATTGGAATTAGCAGCTATAGTCCAGCCGCCAGTAATGGTTTCACCTGCTGCAGGTGTGGTAAGAGGAACCTTCACTTCCGCCCCAGAACCCTTGGGAGGCGTAAGCAGAACACGTACACCCTTTATGGTTGTTTCGTTAGCGAAAAGCGAGGTAGCATCCTCACCTTGCTTGCTGATAACCGAGGTTACTTTGATAGGTTCAGCCGAAGTGGACATAAACTCAAGATCTTCCCCCGTGACGTTGCCCGAAGCATCCACCTGAATAAGAACAGCAGTGGGGAACTTGAAGTTGAGTTGTAAGTTCCAGTGAGCTTTAAGTGTCACGTTGTCAGTATCTTTGTCCCAGTCGGCTTTGCTTTCACCCTTCTCGTCGTAGTACTGCTTGTTGTTGTCATCAAAGTAACCAGCAAACGTGTAGCCACCCCTGTCAGGGATTTTGATCTTTGGCATAGGGGCATCATAGGTAACAACTGCTGTGACATCGCCATCTTTGCCCTCAGCGAAGTCAAACTTCACCGTATAGGTCTTTGCCTTCCACTGGGCATACAAGGTATCGCCCGAGGTTTTGTCCCAGTTCTGAGCACTGGTTCCGTCAGCTTTGTAGTATTGATTACCACCAGCTTGAGCGTCAAAGTAGCCTAAGAACTCGTAACCCTTCTTTGTTGGAAAAGATGAAATAACCTCCATGGAAGAATTATAGGTAGCAGTGGACGCAGTAGGACCACCTGAGCCGGTATTTGGGTCAAATTTAACAGGGTAAGTATCAGCCTTCCACACAGCATACCAAGTGGCAGACTGCGTAGTTTTCGTCGGCAGTTCTTCCGCCTCCCCCGTCGGCGTTGTGGACCAGCCATCAAACTTGTAGCCGGGCTTTTTGGGATCTTCAACAGGAGCGACTGTAGGTTGAAGCAGTGTAACATCGAAGCCTTGAGTTGTCGCTGCACCCCACATACCACCATTGCCACTAAAAGTCACTCGAACCGTAATGAGCTTAGTGCTGTTGGAGTTGGTCACACGGAGACCGATAGGCGTTTTGCCTGGCTGGCCTCCTTCACCTGCTGACTGATTTTTGGACGAGTCAGTAACACGCAACCCTATAAGCGCAGTACCGAAGTTGCCGGCATCCGCCGCAATAGCAGGGACGGGCGCCAGAGCCGTCAGTACAAATGCACAAGCAAGTGCGTACGTCACAACATGCCAGGTGAACCGAAAGTTTGATATGTTTTTCTTGCTTGACATGCTTGTCGGTATCCCTTCCAATAATGCAATTACTTGGGACTTATAACAAAAGGCTTCTTGGATCGTTCGTTGTATTTTTAAAGGCAGAAGCAGGGACACACTCCATAAAAACTCGTAGCGTGATTGTTGTCGCCGGGGTTTCCTTCCGAGTTCACCCGAAGGAAGCTCAAGAAGGTATTCGGATTAACAGAGCGCTCCCACCAAATGACGCCAACCGAAGAAGCTGCTGCTTCAGCATCTTTTTGGTATACCTTCTTGAGACATTCGTTTACATTGTTGTTTTGATCCACCTTGCCATGCCAGTAAGCATATTGTGTGCCCTCTTGAGCCGACCAAGGATAGTCGGAAGCCCAATAACTGGCTTCAACAAGCTCGGAGTAGCTCGCAAGGAAAAGCTTGTCGTTGGAAGTGATGGTTGTAGAGGTATTCTCCTGGCTGTCAGGCTGGTATTTCTTCTTGACAACCTCGATGGAGTTTTGCAGATCTTCGGGGACTTGGCTCCAGATGGTGTTGGTATCCTCGCCATAAGGAACAATGTCAATTCCGGGGTTCATGTTTGCGCGGAGTTCGCTAGTACCCCAGCCGCCGGCGTTGGTCTTCTCATAACTATTCATCTGGTAGCCCTCAGTTCCAAATAGGTTTTTAAACTGGAACGTAAGACCAGCTTTGCTGCCGGATATCTTATCGTCATGGAAAACTCCGATAATGCGCAAGTCGTATGTTCGACCATCGTTCCATGTTGACTTGCACACGTACTTAGTATCATCAGTGGCGAAAGCTGCGTACATGTCGTAGTACAAGGAACCCGTCCCTTTTCGGGAAATATCTTTAGCATGTGTTTTAACATCATCGAGAGAATAAATCTGATTCGGAGTTACCGAGATGTCTTCGAGGTAAAAATCGGCATTTTTAGTACCATTGCCCGATGGCTTGAACGTAAAGCTTTCGAACGTACACATGACCGTAGCGAGGGGTTTTGGATCACTACTGCCATTCGCTACTCCTTCTATCACTTGAGCATTTGCCAGAGCGAGATCGTTCGTCAGGTTCAAACGGAAGGTATAGGAAGCCCAAGATTCGGGGCCCATACCGAAGGCTGCTTTATCAGATTCAGCAAGAGTGACGTTATTCACACCCGCCCCATAGCCGAAGTCTACAGCTGCACCTTCATTATTTTGGGGATAGAGGCTAAAAATACTTTGAGTATCAAGGCTTCTTGCAGGGTCATTTGTTTCGATGAAGCTTTCCGTGGAGGTGTTTTCACATGCAATACTATCAAGTTGTACAGCAAGACCAACGGAGTTGTTTTTGAAGACCGCAGAGCCAGTAGCACAGTCGGGCTTTGTTGCCACATCATAGCCGCTACCTTCTCCAAGGATAACCTGCGTGGGGGCAGAGACGTTGATTTGGAGATCGCGGGGATTAGCGAGGTAGGCTCCAGGAAGGGAGGTGCTGGCATCGAAAAGGGCAATGTCGGCCTCAGCATTGGGGTTTGGGGAGACTTCTACGGTGCGGGTTGCGCGAGTGAGTTCGACATCGTCGAGGGTAAGAATTGCGGTGATGTCAGAAGTGCCGGCTTTCTTGGCTGAGACAGTGCCGGCATCCACCGACAAGGGAGCGGCAGCGTAGGAGTAGGAAGCCTCAATGGGATCGGGAACTTCCAGGCTGCCGCCTTCTAGCAGGTTGGCTTCCTGGCCCGCTTCGATGGCGAGGGGTTCTTCGGAGAGAGTGATGCCGTAGGGCATGAGGTGGTTACCATCAGCAGGAAGACCTGGGTTCCAGGAGTCCTCGGAACCGGAGGGGATGTAGATCGAAACATTAGTGCAGCCTGCGAGGACATCACTTGCGACCTCGGGAGTGCCGAGGGCGACCATGCGATTAAGTGATGAACAGGATGCGAAGGCGCGGGAGCCGATGGACTCTATGCTGGCAGGAAGCCAGATGTCCTTGAGAGAGGTGGCTTCGAAGGCTCGCTCCCCTATCTCGCGGAGGGTGTTTGGAAACTCGATGGTTGATAGGTTCGCGCAGCCGGCGAAGGCTCCGTTGTTGATGGTGGTGATAGTGGTTGGAAGTTTGATACTGGTGAGGGAGCCGCGGTTCGCGAAGGCGTTTTCGGCTATGGTGCTCACGCGATAAGGGACGCCGTTGATCTCGGTGGAGACGGGGATTTCAAGGTCAGCCTCGGGATCATCTTTGCCTTGCCAGGAGACGGAGAGGGTGTAGTCATCAAGCAGGGTGTAGGTGAGGCCAGTGGCTTCGTTGGCGCTGTCTTGGTTTGTGGTTGAGCCGGGCTTGGCGGGTTCAGCGAAGTTCTTAAAGCCGGCTTGCTCCCAGGTTGCCTTGCGGGCTTCGTAGTCTTGGCCTGCCGGGAGGGCTACCACTGCTGTTGCTTTGGTTTCATCCGTGAAGGCTGTGGGGTCGATCTTTTGGACAGTGCCCAGGGCAGTGATGGATGCGAGGTCTTTGCAGCCAGCAAGAGCATCTTTGTCGATGGTTTCTGTTTCAGCAGGAATCACGATGGAGGCACCAACGCCTGCAGGACAGGCTACCAGGGTCTTCATATCCTTGCTGTAGAGGATGCCGTCGTAAGAGGTAAACGTGGCACTGTCCCCGACCAGGAGCCGAGAGAGGCTGCTGCACCGGGAAAATGCAGCAGCAGGGACAAGGGTGGTCTGGTCGGGGAGAGAAGCAGCGCCCTCCTTGCCCTCGGGAATGAGCAGGAGTTGCGAGTAGTCTTTGGTAAAGAGCATGTCGTCAAACGAGACAAAGCCCTCACACTTGGGGCTTATTTGGACATGCTTGAGCGACGGGCAGTTTACGAGTGCACCGTCGTCGATATGTTGGATTGTTTCGGGAAGGGAGAGTGACTCTACAGAAGAGTCAGTGAATGCCCCCCCCCCCCGCAAGGTTTTTGAGGGTAGTCACCGTATAGGTGTCACTACCACTAGCTACCTGGGTGGGGACGGAGATGGTTTTGAGATCGGTGGCGTGGATGCCAACAAGAGAAACGGACGTACCGTCTTCGTTCACTTCGAAGATAAGACCTTCGGACACAAAGGTGCCAAGAGTTGCTTTGGGGGTTCCTTGAACAAGAGGCAGAGCGCCTGTGGTTTGAGAATCAAGTGCAGGGGTGTAGGTGCTAGGTAATCCGGCGGAGGTCGCGCCTTGGGTATCTCCTTGGGAGATAAGAGGCTCAGAAAGCCCCCCCCCCCCGGAGATTTTCGGCTTCAGCACCAAAGGCTGTTACCGTACCCGAAAACGCGAGGCTCGCGACCAGAACGACAGAGACAGCCGCGTTTGCGACGGTCTTGCCGTGTGTGCGATTGCTTGTCAGCCGCATGGTAATCGCTTCCTCACTTCGTTTCGGTTTACAACGTATCCGGCATACGTACATGCCGAGTTCCCCAGACTAGTGCCCGGGATGGATATATTCGACAGTATAGCTACAGTTTCCATTTTGCAAAGGGGGCAATTTTGGAAAACTCTTGGGAGACTTCTCGCTAACGCCGCACGGGATCCTTCGACTCCGGCGGCTTCGCCGCCTGCGCTCAGGATGACAACCAGGGGCAATGCTTCGCTGCAAACGTGCTGTTCACCCGCTTGTTTTGTTGCTCGCCATGCAACAAAAGTGTGACGCGCTTCGCGCTATCGAATACGCTAAAAATTGCTGCCTTCCCTATCTTTATGACGAGGGCAATTCCACACAACTTACCAGGTTGTGTTCTCCGCCTACGGCGGAGCGGATGCATCCCTAAAGGGACTAGGCGCTGCGCGCCGTCGCTGTTGCATCCCTACGCAGGTTATCCTTCTAGTCAGACCTCGCCTACAAACTAGTCAGCCCGCGTCGTAAGGTTAGGGATGTAGAGTACTCTTGGCGTAATAGATAGCGCGTAAGCGCGTCACTTTTTTACAGGGCGGTGCGCGGCGGTGCGCGGCGCGGCACATTTCTGAGCCAGTACCCGCGCCATTTTGCCCGGGTGACAAACCACTTCGTCCGTGGTAGACTGGGCAGCCCTTGTTGCTTTCGATCCAAGGAGCTCTGTTTTTGATGGCTGGACAGCTGTATTTCTAAGACGCGTGCCTCCGCAACGCGTAGTTTCCCTTTTCAGCTTCAATTCCAACCGGAGTAGGTAGCGCAACCGACGGTGCTACCGCATGCTGAAACCACCCAACCATCGTATACAAGGAGCTTTTCATGAACGAGTCCCCTGCGCCTTTGAGCGCTGCGGGCCAGCCGCTTCCGAAGCGCTGGCTTGCCATCATTGTTACCATCTGGGCTGGCCAGGCTGTTTCCATGGTTACCAGCTACGCCGCTGGTTACGCGGCCGTATGGTACGTTACCGAAACCACCGGCAGTGCGCTTGCGCTTGCCATTGCGGCCATCTGCGCGTATCTGCCGCAGGGCCTGCTCTCGCCCTTCGGCGGCGTAATTGCCGACAAGTACAACCGCAAAACGGTCATGATTGTGGCCGACCTCGGCATTGGCGTGGTGTCACTCGTGCTGGGCTTCATCATCCTCATGGGGCACGTGACGTTCGGCCTCATTTTGTTCATGGTGGTGGTGCGCAGCCTGGGGCAGGCGTTCCACGGACCAGCCATGATGGCCGCCATGCCGCTGCTTGTGCCCGAGAAGCACCTGCTGCGCATCAACACGCTTGACCAGCTGCTTATGAGCGTGGCCTCCGTTGGCGCGCCGGCGTTCGGCATCTTTCTGTACACTACGCTGGGCTTCCACTCCGTCATGTTCCTGGACTTCTTCGGTGCCGTGGCCGCGGTGGCGGGCCTTGCGCTGGCGAAGATTCCCACCGTGCACGACGCAACCACTGACGATCAGAACGTGTTTCAGAACATGCGCGACGGGTGGAAGGCACTGTCGTCCACGCGCGGGCTGGTTATTCTCATTGCGGGCATTACCGTGGGCATGATGGCGTTTGCCCCACTGGGCGCCGTGTTCCCGCTTATGACGTACGACCACTTTGGTGGCGATGGTTACATGGCCTCGCTTGTGGAGGCGGCGTTTGGCATCGGCATGATTGTGGGGTCGGTGCTACTCATGGCGTGGGGTGGCGGCAAGCGACTCGCCGGGCTCATTGCCGTGGCGGCGCTCATTGTGGGTGTAACCACGTCGACCTGCGGGTTCTTGACGCCGGACATGTTCCCCGCGTTCGCCGTACTGTGCGCGGTGATGGCCATGGCGTGCGCCTGGTTTAACGGACCGCTTATCACGCTGGTGCAGAAGAACGTGCCGGCGGAGAAAACCGGCCGCGCTCTGGGATTCACCACGGCTGCGCTTGGTTTGGCCTCACCCGTGGGCATTGCTTTTGGCGGCATGCTGGCCGAAGCCATCGGTATCGCACCGTTCTTCATGGTGGACGGCCTTGTGTGTATTGTGCTGGGCCTGCTGGTGTACCTGCCGAAGAGTGTGCGCGCCCTTGACCACAACGAGGATGCTGCCGCTGAGGCGGGGATGCCGGAAGTCGCCGACACCACCGTCTCGCGCGACTAGGCGTAACGCGACACTAGTGGAGGGGAGCGGGCAACCACTGCGGTCACCCGCTCCCCTCTTCGTGAGTTCTTACCCGCCGCTTTTTACGAGCGGCGACTGCTTCCGTAGGCGGCGTTTTTGCGGTTGCCGAATGCGCTGCCCTTGCGGGCATTCTTCTTCAGGCTTTTCAGCACGTCGTCTTCGCTTGAGCCCTCCACGCTTGCGCGCAGCTTAACCACCTGGTCGCGCAGGCGCGCCGCTTCTTCGAAGTCCATGTTTTGCGAGGCGGAGGCCATCTCGTCTTCCATTGACTGAATGATGCGCAGCACCTCTTCACGCGAGAGGGCGGCCAGCTCTTTGTTCACCTGCTCAGCCGTGGTATTGCCCACCTCGTCGGTTACGTATTCCATAATGTCATTGATGGCCTTGCGGATAGTTTGCGGCTCGATGCCGTGATCTTGGTTGAACTTCATTTGTATGGCACGGCGGCGCGTGGTTTCGTCGATGGCCAGGCGCATGGAGTCGGTAATTTTGTCCGCATACATGATGACCTGGCCCGACACGTTGCGGGCTGCGCGGCCGATGGTCTGGATGAGCGAGCGGTGGTTGCGCAGGAAGCCCTCTTTATCCGCATCCAAGATGGCCACCAGCGACACCTCGGGCAAGTCCAAGCCCTCGCGCAACAGGTTGATGCCCACCAGCACGTCAAACTTGCCCTGGCGCAACTCGCGCAGAATCTCAACGCGCTCAAGCGTGGCAATGTCTGAGTGCATATAGCGCGCCTTCACACCCTGGTCGAGTAAGTGGTCAGTCAGGTCTTCGGCCATCTTCTTCGTAAGCGTGGTTATGAGCACGCGCTCGTCGCGGGCGGCGCGTTCCTTCGCCTCGTCAATGATGTCGTCAATCTGCGAGGCCGAACTGCGCACGATAATCTCGGGGTCAAGCAGGCCGGTGGGGCGAATGATCTGCTCCACCTGTTGCTGGCTCACCTTCTGCTCGTAGTCGCCCGGCGTGGCCGACACGTACACGAACTGCGGGATACGCTCTTCGAATTCATCGAAGCGCAGCGGGCGGTTGTCTAGGCAGCTAGGCAGGCGGAACCCGTGCTCGGCCAGCGTGATTTTGCGCGAGCGGTCGCCCTCGTGCATGCCGCGAATTTGTGGCACCGTGACGTGGCTCTCGTCGATGATGCACAAGAAGTCTTTCGGGAAGTAGTCGATGAGCGTGTAGGGCGGCTCGCCCGGCTGGCGCCCGTCGATGTGGCGCGAGTAGTTCTCAATGCCGGAGCAGAAGCCCATCGTCTCCATCATTTCCAGGTCGTAGTTCGTGCGCATTTCCAGGCGCTGCGCTTCCAGGAGCTTGCCTTCCTCCTTGAACTGTTGCAGACGTTCGCGCAGTTCATCGCGGACGGTACCCAACGCGCGATCCATCTTCGGGCGCGTGGCCACGTAGTGCGACGCCGGCCAGATGGGCAGCGCCTCGAACTCGTTCAGCACCTCGCCGGTGACGTTGTCAATTTCGGTGATGGCCTCAATTTCGTCGCCCCAAAAGTCGATGCGCACGGGGTTGTCGGCGTAGGGCGGGAACACATCAAGCGAGTCGCCGCGCACGCGGAAGGTGCCGCGTACCAGATCGTAGTCGTTGCGGTCGTATTGAATGTCAATCAGTTCGTGGATGACGTCGTCGCGATCCATTTCCTTCTGCTTGTCCACGAACACAGCCATGCCGGCGTAGTCCATCGGGCTGCCGATGCCGTAGATGCAGCTGACCGACGCCACCACAATGCAGTCGCGCCGCGACAGCAGCGCAGAGGTGGCCGCGTGGCGCAGCTTCTCCACCTCTTCGTTGATGGAGGCATCCTTTTCGATGAATGTGTCGGATGAGGGCACGTAGGCTTCGGGCTGGTAGTAGTCGTAGTACGACACGAAGTACACCACGGCGTTGTTCGGGAAGAATTCCTTGAGTTCGCTTGCCAACTGGGCGGCCAGCGTCTTGTTCGGCGCCATGACCAGCGTAGGCTTTTGCACCGCCTCAATAGTTTTTGCCATGGTGAAGGTTTTGCCCGAGCCGGTAACGCCAAGCAGCGTCTGGTAGCGCAGGCCTTCCTCAATGCCGCGCGCCAACTTCTCGATGGCCTGCGGCTGGTCGCCCGCCGGCTCGTAGGGGGACACCGATTCAAAGGGCGTGGTGGCCAGCCGTACCTCGGGCAGCTTACCTTCCATCTCAATACCCTCAATGTTAGAAAGATGCGCCATGATGCTCCTTCCGAGACAAAGCGCCACGCCGCGCCCACAACCCGCGCGGCGATCAGAAGCTCATAAGGCACCCAGTGTAGCACAGCCGCTGCAATATGAACAGATGTTCGTGAAGAAACTGTTATTCGCCGTCGACAAAAAACAAGGGCGCCAACCAGCGGCGCCCTCCCTGTACCAGAATTGTCCGAATCCCTACAGATCCTTGCTGTACGTTCCCCACCAGGCTATGACCTGGTTGCGGAGTTCTTCGGGGGTGCCGTCGTTGTTGAAGACGACGTCGGCGGCTTCGATGCGGTCGGCATCGGTGATTTGGCGGGCGATGCGGCGGCGCACGTCCTGCTCGTCGAAGCCGGAGGCCACGGCGCGCTCAATACGCAGGTCGAGCGGAGCCAGCACGGCAATAACCACGTCGGCGTCATACGCGAGCGACGATGTACGGTTTTTGAACACGGAATACTCCACCACCACGGCCTTGTTGCCGGCGGCAGACAGTTCGGCCACCTGGTCTCGGTAGGCGTCCTCGATGCGCGGCACCGTGATGCGATTCAGCTTGCGCGTTTCGGCGGGGCTCACGAACGCCTTGTGCGCGAGCGCCTTGCGGTCCACTTCGCCTTCCGCATTCATGATGTCGGCGCCGAACGTTTCGACAAGCTCTTCCTTCACGGTGTCCCAGGTGAGCACGTCGTGGCCCACCTTGTCCAGGTCGATGAACGGCAGCCCGGCATCCACGAGGGCTTTGCGGGCCGTCGACTTGCCAGCACCCATGCCACCTATGATGAACAGCTTTTTCATACCGATGCTACCTCCTGAATCATGCCGCCTCCGAGCACGGTGGCCCCTTCGTAGAGCACGGCGTACTGGCCCGGCGCCGTCGTTGGCTGGGGTTCGCGCAGCGCAAGGCGCACCCCGCCCGCGGGTTCGGGTTCTATGATACACGCAACGGCACGGCTCCGGTAGCGCAGTTTCACGCTGGCGGCGCGCGGCGCGTCCAAACGCTCAAAGGCCTGCCAGTTCGCGTGCGCCAGGTGCACGGAGCGAATGCGCGCTTCGTCGGCGAACCCCACCACCAGCTCGTTGGTGGCCACGCGCTTTTCCACTACGTAATACGGCTCGGGCGCGGCCACGCCAATGCCTTTGCGCTGCCCCACCGTGTAGTTGGAAAGACCCTCGTGGCGGCCCACTTCGCGGCCCGCGCCATCAACGATGGGGCCCGGCTCGTCGCGCACGCCGCGCTCACGCAAGAAGGCGCGGTAGTCGGTGGTGAAGCAGAGGTCCTGGCTTTCGGGCTTTTCAGCCACGGGAAGCTCCCAGTCCGCAGCCCGGATGCGGACTTCAACCTTCGTCATGCCGCCAAGCGGCAGCAAAAGGCGCGCCAGCTGGTCTTGGGAGAGTAGCGCCAGCATGTAGCTTTGGTCTTTGCGCTCGTCGAGCGCCGTTTTCACCACGTAGCGGCCGGAATCGGTCAGCTGCGCTATGCGCGCGTAGTGGCCGGTGGCCACCTTCTGGCAGCCCAGTTCATCGGCCGCTTGCAGCAGTGCGGGAAGCTTGCAGGAGGCATTGCAGCCCACGCACGGGCTGGGCGTGAGGCCACACCCGCACGCCGCAGCAAAGGGCGCGGCCACCGCGTGCTCGAACGCTGCCGTACAGTCGCGCACCACGTGGGGCACCCCCAGACACGCACACACAGAGGCGGCATCGGCCGCGGCGGCATCGGCAGACGCGTCGTCCTGAAAGCGGCAGGTCACGCCCACCACTTCGTAGCCGGCCTGCATCAGCAGCGCAGCGCACACCGCGCTGTCCACGCCGCCACTCATGCCCACCGCAACGCGCTGCACGCCTTCACTCACGTCCGCCATACCCCTGCCTTTCTTCGCCCGCACACCCCGCCGCGCGCGGAGCCTTTCAACCCGCCCAGTATAAAGGAAGAGCGCATGAAAACACCGCGCGCCTCCCCCGCAGAACGACAACTGGCGGCTCAACCTTATATGTCAGCCCCCTGCTGTATGTTAACAATTCGTGGAGGGTCTTCGCAGACGGGGCCTGCGGCGCTATGATGCGCTTTTGGTAACGGGAGGAAAACGCCGTGCCCCCACGTTCCGCGCTTCGGCGCACACGATGCGATAACCAGGGAGGATAGGCTGCATGCCGGGCTCGAAATCGCGCTACATACCCGCGCTTGATGGTTTGCGCGCGCTGGCCGTGCTGGCCGTTATCGCCTATCACATGCATATGCCCTGGGCCCCGGGCGGCCTTCTGGGCGTCACGGTGTTCTTCGTGCTGTCGGGCTACCTTATTACCAGCCTACTGCTTATTGAGCACGACAACACGAGCACCATCGACCTGCCGCACTTTTGGCTACGCCGCGTCCGGCGGCTCGTGCCTGCCATCGTGTTCGTGGTGGTGTGCACAGCGGCGCTCTGCACGCTGTTCAACCACGAGCTGCTAACGAAGATGCGCCCCGACGTGCTACCATCGCTGCTCTTCTTCAACAACTGGTGGCAGATATTCCATGACGTGTCGTACTTCGAGGCGTTGGGCTCGCCCTCGCCGCTGGCGCACTTTTGGTCGCTCGCCATTGAGGAGCAGTTCTACCTCGTGTGGCCGGTCGCCCTGCTGGTTTCGCTGAAAGCCGGTGCGAAGAAAACCACGCTGCGCAACGCCACGCTGGTGTTGGCGGCGCTGTCGGCGCTTGAGATGGCGCTTCTGTTCGACCCCACCGCCGACCCCAGCCGCGTGTACTATGGCACCGACACGCGCGCGTTCTCCCTGCTCATTGGCGCATGGCTGGCCTTCGCGTGGCCGTCGCACCAGCTGGGCGCACAAGGCAGCGTGAAGCTGTCGAAGCGCGTGCGCACGGTGCTTGACGTGGTGGGCGTCGGCGCGCTGGTGGGCGTGGTACTAATGATGGCGTTTTCGAACGGGTTCTCGCCGTTTCTGTATGAAGGCGGGCTGGTGCTGTGTTCGGCGCTAACGGCCGTAGTCATTGCCGTAATGGTGCACCCGGCCAGCCTTCTAGGGCGCGCGGCGGGGGCGGCCCCGCTCGTGTGGATTGGTAAGCGCTCGTATGGCATTTACCTGTGGCATTATCCGCTGCTTTTGCTCATGGATCCGGGCGGCGTGGGCGAGGTGCCCTGGTGGCTGCGCCTGGTGCAGGTGGCCGTGGTGTTTGCGTGCGCGGCGTTTTCGTACCGCTTTGTGGAAGACCCCATTCGCCACGGAGCCATCGGGCGCTTCGTGAGTCGTGTGCGTGCGCACGAGGTGGCGCCGCAGCGTTGGCTTCAGAAGCATGCTGCGCAGGGAATTGGGTGTGTTGCACTGGTGCTGGTGGCCGCCGGAGGACTGGCGCTCGTACCGCCGACGTCGAGTGTGGAAGGCGCTGAACTGCTGAAACAGGAGGAACCGCACGATACGAACGCCGCCGCAGCCGACGCGAAGCAGGCACTGGCCGACAGCGTCATAAACGACCCACCCGCCGACCAACCCGCGAACACGCCGCCCGAAAAACCACGGCTCGATGTGCTGATGATTGGCGACTCCGTGTCGGTGCGCGCCATACCGGTATTTGACGAGGTGTTCCCCTTCGGCGCCATTGACGCTGCCATCAACCGGCAAATCTACGTGGGGCGCGAGGTGTACGACGCGTACAAGGACCAGGATATTGTGGGTGGGCTGGTAGTGTTCGCGCTGGGAACCAACGGTCTGGCCACCGACGAGGAATTGGATGCGCTGGTGGCTGACGTGGGGCCGGACAAGCAGATATGGTTCATCAACACGCGCAGTCCGCGCGATTGGGTGCAAGCGACCAACGAGGCCTTAGCCCGCGCCGCCGAGCGCTACGAGAATGTGCACCTCATCGACTGGTTCGCGGCAAGCGAGGGTCGCGACGAGCTGTTCGACGGCGACGGCACCCACCTTACCGACGAGGGCGCGCGGTTCTACATCGACCTCGTACGCGAAGCCCTGGGCGACCGCCTCCCCCAACATGCCGAGGGCGACCGGAATGCCCTGGATGCTGCGCAGGAGGAACCCGTGGGCGACGCACAGGAAAAACCTGTGGAATCGGATGCGGAGCCGGAAGATCCCACTGCGGAACCCGAGCCTACGGGAGAAGAAACCGCGTAGGTACCTGCGTTTTTGCGCTTCGCGCGAACGGGCGGTTCGTGAACCGCCCCTACGTGGCATCCCGAAATTATTCAGCACGTCCCGCGCAAAAAAGGAGCCGACCCTTGGGCCGGCTCCTTTTGGTAACTCGTTTTTCAGGAAGGTTATTCCGCGGGGGTTTCCTCGGCGGGGGCCTCTTCGGCAGCAGCCTCGGCAGCCGGGGCTTCTTCCTTCTTTTCGGCCTTCTTCTTGGCCGGCTTCTCTTCCACCTGGATGGACTCGTCAACTTCAATCTCGAAGCCCAGTTCCTCGGCAGCAGCCTTCATGGACAGGGAGATACGGCGACGCTCGGGGTTGATCTCCATGACCTTCACCTTCACCTCGTCGCCAGCCTTCACGACCTGCGCAGGGGTGTCGATATGGCGCTGCGACATCTCGGAGATGTGCACCAGGCCCTCAATGGACTGGCCCAGCTCGATGAACGCACCAAACGGCACGATCTTCGTCACCTTGCCGTCGACGATGGTGCCCACCGGGTAGCTCTCGACGAGCTTGATCCACGGATCCTCCGTCGTCTGCTTGAGGCCGAGCGAGATACGCTCACGCTGCAGATCGACGTCGAGCACCTCGACCTCCACCTCGTCGCCCACTTTGACGACCTCGGAGGGATGGTTGACATGGTTCCAAGACAGCTCGGAGATGTGCACCAGGCCGTCGATGCCGCCCAGGTCGACGAATGCACCGAAGTCGACGATGGAGGAAACAGTGCCCTTGAGACGCATGCCCTTCGACAGCTTCGCGAGGATTTCGGCACGCTCGTTCTTGCGGCCTTCCTCAAGCAGCACGCGGCGGGACAGCACGACGTTGTTGCGGTTGCGATCCATCTCGATGACGCGCGCTTCGATCTCGGTGTTGAGGTACATGTCGAGATCCTTGACGCGACGGAGATCGACCAAAGACGCCGGCAGGAAGCCGCGCAGGCCGATGTCGAGGATGAGGCCGCCCTTGACGACTTCGATAACCTCGCCGGTAACCACTTCGCCAGCCTTGAACTTCTCTTCGACGCGAATCCAGGCACGCTCGTACTCGGCGCGCTTCTTGGAAAGAATCAGACGGCCGTCCTTGTCTTCCTTCTGCAGAACCAAAGCTTCAATCTTCTCGCCCAGTTCAACGATGTCAGACGGATCAGCGTCCTTGCGGATGGACAGCTCGCGGGAGGGAATGACGCCCTCGCTCTTGAAGCCGATGTCCACGAGCACTTCGTCGTGCTCGATTTTAACAACGGTGCCGTCGACGAGATCGCCCTCGTCAAATTCGGTCAGCGTGCCGTCAATCATCTCGTTCATCTGCTCGTCGGAGATGTCGCTGAAGTCGATGACGGACGTGTTCTTGATGTCGGTCAAAACGGACCCCTTTCAAACTTACATCGGGGACCCTTCGTCATGATTACTTGTTCACACCATGTTCGCTTTGCAAAAGCTTGCTCGCTCAGCTGTGCAACAAAACATGTCTCGGGGGCCTACATTACGTCTGCTTACCGGCGTTATCCCGATAAGCTGCATTAGTATAGCACAAGCCGCCCCCGGCTCCTTCCTCATTTTCAGGAAGCGCACGATATTAAAAATTACAAAATGAAACGCAACAGGGACCCACCCTGTTGCGCACGATATTATGCGCACGATATTTCCGAGCCGCTTTCCGAACTTTCCGGGCCGAACGCAAGGCGCTCGAACGCGTCGGGGGGCAGCGGTTTCGCAAACAGAAAGCCCTGCAGCAAGTCACACCCCGCCTCTTCCAGGAAGCGGCGCTGCTCGTCGGTTTCCACGCCTTCGGCCACCGTTTTCATGTTGAGGCGTCGCGCCAGGCCAATGACCACCGACACGATGTCGGCACCGCGCCCGCCGTCTTCGTCCACCCCCGCGTCGTCGAAGAACACGCGATCAAGTTTCAACGTGTCCACCTCCAGGTTTTTGAGCACGTTCAGCGACGAATAGCCGCTGCCAAAATCGTCCAGTGAACAGGTGTAACCCACCCGATGGATGGCGTCGATAACGTGGGTGAGCAGCTGCGGGTTGTCAAACACTAGCGTTTCGGTGAGTTCGAATTCGATGAGCGAGGCCGGCACGCCGCAGCGGTGGCGCACCTCCTCGAAGCGGTTGAGGAAGTGCGGGTCGCGCAGGTGCACGCGCGAGAGGTTCACCGACACCGGCACGGGGCGGCGGCGCGCGACAAGCCAGTCGTGCAGAAGAAGACATACCTGCTCAAACACGTACAAGTCAAGCTCCACAATGAAACCGTTGCGCTCGAACAGCGGGATGAAGTCGTTGGGCGGCACCAGCCCGCGCTCGGGGTCGCGCCAACGCACGAGCGCCTCGGCGCCGGCTATCACGCCGCGGCGCAGGTCAAGCTTGGGCTGGAGATACACGATGAACTCGCCAGCTTCGAGGGCCGCACGCATGCGACCTTCCACATCCTTTTCGTGGGCGAGGCGCACGCGGTCTTCGTTATTGTAGAAGCGGCATGAACTCAGCCGGCCCGTGCGCACGCCGGACGACGCCTTGCTGAGGGCCACGTTGGCGCGGTCTTGTATCTGCATCATGGGTAGCGCAGGATCGTCCACCACGTAGATGCCCGCCGTGAGCGTGAGCAGGTAGGCCTGCGCATTTCCCAAGGTGAGTCCCGCATTTGCGGCGGCGGCCACCTCTTCCACGCGCGCGGCCACACGCTCGGCTTGGTCCGCTTTCACCAGCAGGTTGAAAAGGTCGGCCGAAATGCGGGCCGCCAACTCACCTTCGCTCAGGTGTGCGTCAATACTTTCATGCACGGCGCGCAGCACGGCATCGCCCGCGTCCAGGCCGAACTGGTCGTTCACTACCTTGAACTTGTCCACGTCAAGCGCCACAAGTGCATAGGTGCCCGGCGGCGCGGCCTTCACGGCAGCACCTGCGTCGGCCTCAAAGCTGGTGCGGTTACGTCCACCGGTCACTGAGTCAACGTAGGCCAGCGTACGCAGACGCTCGGCAGCCTCTTCGGCGCGGCGGCGCTGCCGCTCGGTTTCAGTGGTGTCCAGGTACAACACCAGATACACGGGGTCACCCTCAATCCAGTCCACACAGTCCGCGTACACGCGGAAGGACGCCTTCTCGTTGGCGCGACTGATGGCCTCCACGTCGAAGGACACCGACTCGCCTCTAAGGATGCGCGAGAAGAACTGTTTCACCACGTCGGCGTTGAAATCGAGGTTTTTCTGAAACAGCTTGGCCGTCAATGGGTCGTCCACCGCACCAAAGAAGTCGACAAAGCGTTCATTGCCGTACAAAAGCTTAAGCCCCTGCGGACTTACGCGATAGCGCGCGACAAACCCGGGGAGGTTGTCGTAGGTGGCAGCCTGCTCGCGCTCGAGACGCGCCACGTCACCCAAGCTGACGGAGGCAGTTACGTGGTCGGGCGTCTCGTCTCCAACCACTTGTAGCAAACGCCCCGACAGCGCCTTTTCCAGATGGTAGCGACGCTTGCGCGCATACATTTCGGCATCGGCAGCCGCCAGTAAGGCGGAGACGTCGGACGGGCGCGCCGACCACTGAGCACCGATAGCCACGCGGTCTCCACCAGGCCCTTCGCCCTCTGTCGTACAGGGAAAGGCGCGCTCAAGTGCGGACGTCATGCGGGAGAAACTTGCTTCGTCCACGTTACGCACGAGCGCCACAAACTCATCACCGCCGATGCGGTAAAGGTCGGCACCCGGCAGCGCATCGGCCAAGGTTGCGGCGCAGGCAACGAGCACTTCGTCGCCGCACGCATGGCCGTACACATCGTTCGTCTCCTTGAGGTCATTCACATCCACAAAAGCAATACCAAGCGAGCCTTCCTTTGCCTTCTTGAGGTGCTCAAGATCCACCAAATAGCGGTTGCGGTTGTAGAGGCCGGTCAACTCGTCGTGGTAGCTCATGAGCGTGAGGCGACGCTCCGTTTCTATGCGCCTCTCCGTCATCATGAAGAAGTACGCGAGCGTTTTTAGCGGTGAAGACACATTACGCACGAGCGACCGCGCGGGGTTGTCGATACCAAGAAACCCTACCACTTTGCCATCTCGTTCAAGGGGAGCCGCCGCCACGCTATCGATGCTTTGGGCAGTGAGCGCTTCGCGGTCGGCCGATCCTAACGGTAGTGCAGCAACGTTTTCAATGATGAGGCATTCGCCGTTTTCAAGGAACGGCGCCCATCGCTCAACAATGGAGCGAGTCACACCCTGAAGGCTCTCTTTATAAGGTATTACCCCGGAAGCGCACCACTCGTGCGTGTTCGACATCAGATCGCCGTGGAAGCGCATGAGGTAGGTGCGATCGGCCTGGAAATACGCCCCGAGCGTGCTCAGCATGATGTCGGCTGCACTGTCGATATCGCACACACGATACAGCTCGTGGGCGCACCGCAGCACCATGCTTTCGGCTTCGAGTGCATTGCGCAACTCCGCTTCCCCGTTGTTGGTAAGCTGCGCGGGTGCGCTGGCGTGGAAGGACTGAGGGAGCGTGCAGTTGTCGTTTTCGTCATGCTGAGCGGGGGTGTTTCCCACAGATTCGAACACGGTGCGCGCCATCCCTCCTTTTGATTGTTTCAACGTGATCCCGTGCGGGTGGAGCGTCAAAAAACACCACCCCCCATACTATAACGTAAGGAGGGTGGTTGAAAACAGGGCTATCAAGTCGTTACCTTTACGAACGCGCAACCACGGCGCGTCGAGCGGCCCGGGCTAGCCGCGTTGGGCGGCAGCGCGGCAGTCGGCGCACACTCCGTCGAAGATGATTTCGTGGCCTTCAATGGTAAAGCCATACGAGTCGACCACCTGGGCTAACAGGTTTTCCTGATAGGGCATGTCAATGTCGAACACGCCGCCGCACACGCGACACTTCCCGTGGTAATGCGGCTCGTTAAAGAAGTCGTAGCGGTCGGCGCCGTTCGGCACCTCCACGCGCAGCACTTCCCCGCGGTTCGCCAACACGCCCAAGTTGCGATACACCGTGGCGCGCGAGATGTTCGGATGCTTCGCCCGCACGACGTCGTACACGTCGGCTGACGTGGGGTGATTATGCAGCGAACGCACCGCCTCCAGCACAAGGGCTCGCTGTATGGTGTTGCGCGTGGGCGGGGCCGCCGCACTGGTCCGCTTTCCGGTGGCTGTGCTCATAGACGCTCCTCTGATGGTCGCTTAACTGTAGTGTAAGTCAAATAGGATTATATCTCATTAGCGACCAGATGCAAGTCGCGGGTGCGGCGTGGCGCACCTCTGCGCACCGAACGGCGGCGAAATCATCCCCGGGGAGCGATGGGTGGGCGGCGGGTTGCGGTAAAGTAGAGGGGTATAAGGAAGGAGATACACATGACGATTGAGTTTGTTCCCGTGACGAGTTCTGAGGACAAGGCAGCGCTGGCCGCGCTGGCTGACGAGATTTGGCACGAGTACTGGCCGGCACTCATTGGCGAGGCGCAGACCGACTACATGGTGGAGCAGTTCCAAAGCCTTGAGGCCATCGAGCGCGACATGCGCGAGCACGCCTACGAATACTGGTTTTTGCGCGTACCGGAAGACGGGCGCATCGCGGGCTACACGGGCGGCCACGTGGAACCAGAGACGAACCGGTTCTTCATTTCGAAGATTTATCTGCGTGCCGAGGAACGCGGGCACGGGTTCGCCTCGCAGACCATTCGCTTCTACGAGGACCTGTGCCGCGAGCGCGGGCTTTCCGCGATGTATCTCACGGTGAACAAGTACAACGACCTGGGCGTACGCGCGTACAAGGGCAAGGGGTTCGAGACCATCGACTCCGTGGAAACCGACATCGGCCAGGGCTTCATCATGGACGACTTCATCATGGAGAAGCGCATCGAGGCGTAAGGCGTTTGCGGCGCGCTTGTGGCGTGCAGCGCGTGCGGCGGGCCGCGTGACTTCAAACGATGGGTGAACCGCGCCGCGCGGCCCTCTTCGCGCCCTGCTCCGGGAGTATGATTTCCGCAGCGCGAGAATACTCGGACAAAGGGAGAAGGCCATGGGTAAATTCGTTATCAAGAAGACCGGCGCGGGCTATCACTTCGTACTGAAGGCGGGAAATGGCGAGATCATCGCCACGTCTGAGACGTATAAGTCGAAGGAGTCGTGCAAAAACGGCATCGAAAGCGTGAAGAAGAACGCCCCCGACGCCGACGTGGTGGAAGAGGACTAGCGCACCTGCGCTACTGGGTTGGCGTAGGTGAGTTATTGGGAAGGCCCTGGCACGTCCGCACACGGCGGGTGCCAGGGCCTTTCTGTGTCGCGGCGTGGCCTGGTTTTTTGTTCTGCCGTCAGACCACCGAAACCTAAAAGAATGTGAGGAAGAGGTGCGTGAACGCGAACGCGAGCAAACCGCAGCCGGGGAACGTGAGTATCCAGGTGAATACCATGCGTCCGGCGAGGCCCCACTTCACGTTGCGGAGGCTTTTCTCGGCGCCCACGCCCATGATGGCCGTGGTTTTGGTGTGCGTCGTGGACACCGGCAGGCCCGTGAACGTTGCCAGGCCGATGCAGAAGCAGGCGGACAGGCACGCAGAAAAGCCCTGGTACTGCTCCATTTTCACCATGTTCATGCCCACGGACTTGATGATTTTCTTGCCGCCCACGGCCGTGCCAAGCGCCATGACGGCCGACACCAGCAGCACGAGCCAGAACGGGAACGTCACGTCGCCGCCCGACTGCCCGGTCATGGCCAGCATGATGCCAAGCATGCACAGCGACAAAAACTTCTGGCCGTCTTGCGCACCATGAAGTATTGCCACGCCCGCACCTGAGATGATTTGGGCCCACTTGAAGAATTCGTTGGCCTTGCGGCGGTTTGCATTTGCGCACGTTCGCTTGATGAGGCGCGTGAATAACCACCCGGTGCCAAACCCGAGCACCGTGGAAATGGCCAGGCCATAGACCACTTTCATCCACTCGGCACCGTTCACACCAGCAAGACCGCCCTGCAGCGCAATGGCCGCGCCGGTGATGCCCGCGATGAGCGAATGGCTTTGTGACGTGGGAATGCCGAAGTACCAGGCCACCACGCCCCACACGATGATGGCCACCATAGCAGCGGCCAGAGCGACAAGCGCCGCGTGGTTATCGCCGCCGAAGTCCACCATTTTGAAGATGGTGGCGGCCACGGCCGACGAGATCATGGTGATGCCCGCCAACCCAACGAAGTTGCAGACGGCAGCCATTGCAATGGCTGGACCGGGACGCATAGCCTTCGTACCGACAACCGTAGCGATAGCGTTCGGCGCGTCGGTTGCCCCGTTTACCACCGTAGCACCCAGCGTCAGCACCACAATAAGCGCAAGCACCGGGTCGCCCGCAAGCGCGGCGACAAACGAACCCAGATCGAAGCCCACTACCATCCCCTTTCGTTTTCCGTTAAAGAGCACTCAGAATTATAGTAGTGATTCATTGTTAAATAGGAGCAACGGGAAGATCAAGTTTAGGTAAAGTTGCGGCGCACATCACTTGTCCTGGGCGTTCAGGCGCTTCGTAATGGAGGCGGCGATGCCTTCGGCGTCGAGGCCCAAGTCGTGAAGCAAAAGATCCGCCTTACCTTGGGGAACGAACGTGTCGGGAATGCCCAGCACGAGCGTGGGCACGTCGCTGCCTTGACGCGACAACTCAGCCAGCACACCTTCGCCTGCACCACCCGCGCAAATGCCACCTTCCACCGTCACCACGAGGCGCGTTTGCGCGGCGCGCGCAATTTCGTCTGCGTCAAGCGGCTTGGCCCAGCGCATGTCCACGACGCGCGCTTCAATGCCGCGTGCGGCCAGCAACTCTGCCGCACCGCGGGCACGCGAGACCATGCGACCGAATGCCAGAATGGCTACGTCACTGCCCTCACGCATCACGCGTGCGCGGCCCACTTCCAGCACCTCGGGTTCATCGGGCAGCGGCACACCTTCGGCCGATCCGCGCGGATAGCGGATGGCGAACGGGCCGCCCAGCGCCAGCGCCGTATGCAGCGCGTGCACGAGTTCGGCCTCGTCAGACGGGGCAAGCACGCGCATATGGGGGACCATGCGCGTATAGGCAAGGTCGAACATGCCGTGGTGCGTCGGCCCGTCTTCGCCCACAATGCCCGCGCGATCGATGGCAAACACCACGTCCAGGTTCGGCAGCGCGTTGTTGATGATGAGCTGATCGAGCGCACGCTGCAGGAACGTGGAATAGATGGCCACCACAGGCTTCATGCCGCCCACCGCCAAGCCCGACGCCAGGCCCACGGCGTGCTCTTCGGCAATGCCCGAGTCGATGAAGCGCGTGGGGAATGCTTCAGCGAATGCGGACAGGCCGGTGCCATCCTTCATGGCGGCCGTGATGGCCACAATGCGGTCGTCGCGGCGAGCTTCCTCAATAAGTGCCTTTCCGAACACACTGGTGTAGGAGGGTGCTGAGGCGGGCTTTTTCTTCAACTCGCCCGTTTCAATGTTGAAGGGGCCAATGCCATGGAACTTCTCGGGTTCGCGCACGGCGGGCGCGTAACCTGCACCTTTGCGCGTTACCACGTGCATGAGCACGGGCGCGTCGGTGGCCAGCACGGTGGCCAGCGTCTCCCTGAGCGCGCCGATGTCGTGGCCGTCGATGGGCGCGGTACACAGGATGCCCAACTGCTCGAAGATCATCGCGCGCGGCAGCACGAACTGCTTCATAGACTCTTTCACGTTGCGCCCGAAGTTCGCGAGTGCCGTGCCAAGGGCGCCGCTGCTTTCGAGCACTTCCTGCACCGAGTCGCGCGTTTGGCGATACTGCGAAGAGGCACGCATGTAGCCGAGGTGCTTCATAAGGGCGCCCACGTTGCGCGAGATGGACATCTCGTTGTCGTTCAGGATGATGACAAGGGGCGTCTGAGCTTGGCCGATGTGGTTCAAGGCTTCGAAGGCCATGCCGCCGGACAGCGCAGCGTCACCAATGAGCGCGACCACCTTTTCGTCGGTGCCGGACAAATCGCGCGCCTTCGCCAGCCCGAGCGCCACCGACAGCGAGTCGGACGCGTGGCCGGACGGATGAACATCGCAGGGGCTTTCGCCGGGCTTCGGGAAGCCGGAGAGGCCCCCGTAGGTGCGCAGCGTTTTGAACTGATCGAGCCGCCCGGTGACCAGCTTGTGCGCATAGGCTTGGTGCCCCACGTCGAAAACGAACTTGTCCTTCGGGCAGTTAATGAGGCTGTGAACAGCCAGGATGATTTCCACGGCACCGAGCGACGAACCCACGTGGCCGCCCGTTTCGGACGTGACGGTGATAATTTCCTCGCGCACCTCGCGCGCGAGGATAGCCAACTCCTCGTTTGATAGCACCTTGAGGTCGGCGGGCGACGACACCATGTCCAGAATGCGATGCTCCATAACCAAGCTCCCGTCCCGGCGTTATGCCGGCATCGGCGCGGCCGCGGTGTCGGCCTCGGGTTCGTTCTCAGCTGGGGATTCGGCGTTGTGCGTGGAGGCGGTGTCGGAGGCGGCTTCGGCGGCGGGGGCGTTCGCGCCCTCGGCGCCTTCCGCGCCCTCGGCGGTCAGGGACGCTTCGGCCTCGGCGGCGTCGCGTTCCTCGATGTCCGCTTCCAACAGTTCGCTTGCGCGCAGGCCCAGACCCACGGCTTCCTCATAGAGGGAGAGCGCGTCGTCGAGGGGCAGATCGTCGGAACCAACCGCCTCAACAATTTCGTCGAGGCGGTTTTTCACCTGATCAAACGTCTCGTAGGATTGCTGCGCCACCTCACGCCTCCTTCGACGCCTCAGCAGATGCAGCGGCCGCGATTTCTTCTGCGGCCGGCGCGTCCGGAGCAGCTTCCACCGGCTTTGCCACCTCCGCTACTGAGGGTTCGGCAACCGGTGTCGCTGCAGGTTCCGCTGCTTCCGGTTCCACAGCTTCAGCAACCGGTGCCGCTGCGGGCGACAGCGCACCCGCCTTTTCCTCTTCGAGAATTTTCGCAATGCGGCCCAAGATGCCGTTGACGAAGCGGGGCGACTCATCTTCCCCACCGTAGTCTTTTGCCAGCTCAACAGCCTCGTTTATGGTGACGGACGTAGGCACGTCGTCCACGTACATCATCTCGTAGGCAGCCAGGCGCAAGATGGAGCGGTCCACGATGGGCATGCGCATGAGCGACCAGTTCTCGGACGTGGCTGCCAGGTGCCGGTCGATGGCAGTGCGGTGCGCCTCCACCCCGCGCACGAGCGCGGCAGCGTACTCGGGCAGCGGCCCGTCCTCGGCAAGGAAGCGGCCTTCTTCGGCAATCTTAGTAGCGCCCTCGTCGGTAATCTCGCTTGTGTAGAGCAGCGCGAGCGCCGAGCGGCGGGCGCGGGTTCGTTCGTGTCGTTTAGCCATGGATGCTCAGCGGCCCCTAATTGGCGAACTGGATGCCGTCGATGTACACATCCACGCTGCCCACCTGGGCACCCACCTGGCTGGCCACGGCGTCGGCCACGGCCTGGCGCACGTTGGCGGCCAGATCGGGCAATACATGACCGTAGTACACATCAATGCGCACCGACACATTCAGCTTGTCATCTTCGCCCACAGCCACGTCAATGCCCTGCGTGGACGGCTTCGCGGCAAACACGGAGCGCAGGCCGCCAGCGGCGGCGGGGCCGACGGATGCGACGCCCTCCACCTCGTTGGCGGCGATGGATACGATAGTCTCAACGACGCCCGGCGCAAGCGCCATGCCGTCAAGGTTCAGCTCTGTCATAACACGTCTCCCATCTGGGTTTCGATGAAATCAGTCGTCGCGTCGCCGGCGCAAAACACGGCGTTGTCCAGCACGCGGCGATGAAACGAAATGGTGGTTTCGATGCCCTCAATAACGAATTCGTCGAGGGCGCGGCGGCCGCGCGCCAAGGTCTCTTCGCGATCCTGCCCATACACAATAAGCTTCGCCACAAGCGAGTCGTAATAGGGCGAAATGCGCGAGCCAGTGCGCACGTAGCTTTCCACGCGCACGCCGGGGCCCGCCGGGGGCTCGAATTTCGTGATGGTGCCGGGGCACGGGCGGAAGCCGTGCGCAGGGTCTTCGGCGTTGATACGGAACTCCATCGCGTGGCCAAACGGCGTGAACGGCGCGCGCTCGGCGCAGCTCATGGGCTCGCCGGCGGCAATGCGCAGCTGCTCTTTGATGATGTCGGTGCCCGTGATTTGCTCGGTCACTGGGTGTTCCACCTGCACGCGCGTGTTCATTTCCATGAAGTAGAAATGCCCGCGCTCGTCCAGCAAAAACTCAATGGTGCCGGCGTTTTTGTAGTCCACGGCGCGCACGGCCTTGATGGCCGCCACACCCATGGCACGACGTAGTTCCTCGTCAAGCGCCGGCGAGGGCGCCTCTTCAATAAGTTTTTGGTGGCGGCGCTGCACGGAGCAGTCACGCTCGCAGAGCGCAATGCTATTGCCGAAGTCGTCGGCCAGCACCTGCACCTCCACGTGACGGGGGCGCAGCACCAACTTCTCCAGGTACACGCCGTCGTTGCCGAACGCGGCACCGGCCTCGGTACGCGCGGCCTGGTACTGGGACTCCAGGTCGGCCGGATCGTGCACCTCGCGCATACCCTTGCCGCCGCCGCCAGCCGTGGCCTTGATCAGCACCGGATAGCCCACGGTGTCGGCAAATGCCTTCGCTTCGGCGGCCGTTTCGATGCAGCCGTCGGAGCCAGGAACGGTGGGCACGCCGCACGCTTTCATGGTTTCGCGGGCCATGCTCTTGTCGCCCATGCGCTCGATGCAATCGGCCGAGGGGCCAATGAATACCAGGTCGTTTTCCACGCAGGCGCGCGCGAAATCAGCGTTTTCGGCCAAGAAGCCGTAGCCGGGGTGGATGGCCTCCGCCCCGGTGGTTTTCGCCGCCGCGATGATATTCGCCATAATAAGGTAGCTCTTGTTCGCCTGAGCAGGGCCGATGCACACGGCTTCGTCGGCATATTTCACCGGGTAGGTTTCGGCGTCCTCGGTGGAGTACACGGCGACCGTTTTCACACCCAACTCGCGGCAGGCGCGCATGATGCGCAGCGCCACCTCGCCGCGGTTCGCTACCAAAATCTTGCTAAACATTACGCCGTCTCCGGGGCCGGGGCGGGCGCGCCGTGGGGCTCAATATAGAAGAGCGGCGTGCCGAACTCAACGGGCGAAGCGTCCTCGAGGCACACTTCGCGCACCGTGCCCATTTCCTCAGCCGTGATCTCGTTCATGAGCTTCATGGCCTCCACGATGCAGAGCGTCTGGTTGGCGGCAACTTCGTCGCCCACCTGCACAAACGGTGGCTCGCCGGGCGCGGGGGCCGCGTAGAACGTACCCACCATGGGGGCGGTCACGCAGTACCAGTTGGACGGACGATCCACGCCGTCATCAGCCGCGGCAGCCGCCGCGCTTTCAGGCGTGGGAGCAGGGGCAACGGCCGCCACCGGAGCCGCAGCCGCAGCCGCCACCATGGCATCGGAGGACAGCGTGCCAGGCATGCGCACGGCAATGCGGGTGCCCTCTTCCTCAACTACGATTTCGCCGACGCCGCTTTCTTCGGCAACGCGAACCAGCTCGCGAATCTGATTGATATCCACGTAATCGTCCTCCTTGGTGCTGCTCGACTCCTGCTCCATGAGGAAGTCGACTTTTTCGGATGTGCGGTGCTTGCTCAAGAACGTGCGCGCCTCGTTGGGGAAGAGCGCATACATGAGCACGTCCTCTTCGCTCTTCGCGAGGTCGCCAATTTCGTCTTCCACCTGGGAGTACGTGGTTGTTACCAGCGAGCCGGGTGCCACGTCGGGCGGCAGCATCTCGGAGTTGCCCACCACCTTCGCCACGATGTCCTTGTCCATGCGGCCCGGAGCCTTGCCGTAGTAACCGCAGATGTAGTCCTTCATTTCCTTGGACACAACGCTCCAGCGCTTGCCAGTAAGCACGTTGAACACGGCCTGGGTGCCCACAATTTGGGACAGGGGCGTGACGAGTGGCGGGTAACCCACCTCGGCGCGCACCTTGGGGATTTCCCTCATGACCTCGGGCAGGCGGTCGCCAGCGTTTTGGATTTCCAACTGCGAAACGAGGTTCGACATCATGCCGCCGGGCACCTGGTGCGAGTACACCTGCATGTGCGTGAGCGAAGACACGCCGCGCTTGTAGTGACCACGCTTGCGCACACCCTCCCAGTATTCGGCAATTTCGAACAGCAAGTCCAGATCAAGACCCGTGTCGTAACGGCTTTCCTGGAGGGCAGCCACAATCATTTCCACCGCGGGGTGCGAGTTGCCGAACGCGAGCGGCGCATGAGCCGTGTCCGCGATGGCCGCGCCCGCCTCGGCCGCCTTAATAATGTTAGCGGGAGCCATGCCGCCGACGTAGTGGCAGTGGATGTGCAGCGGCAGGCCAATTTCCGCGTTGAACGCCTTCACCATGCGCTCGGTGCGGTAGGGGGTGAGCATGCCGGCCATGTCCTTGATGGCAATGGAGTCCGCGCCCAGGTCCTTGAGCTTCTGGCCGTAATCCAGGTAGCTGTCGAGCGTGTGAACAGGCGACATGGTGTAGGAAATGGCGCCTTCGAAGTGGCCGCCGCATTCCTTGATGGCTTCGGCGTTGTCCACGACGTTGCGGATGTCATTCAGGGCATCGAACACGCGGAACACGTGCACGCCATTGCGCTTGGCAGCCTTGATGAAACGGTTGCAGATCTCGCGCGAATAGTGCTTGTATCCTACCAAGTTCTGGCCGCGCGACAGCATAGCAAGCGGCGTGTTCGGCGTGTTAGCCTTGATGGACCGCAGGCGCTCCCACGGGTTCTCGTCGAGGAAGCGCAGGCACGTGTCGAACGTTGCGCCACCCCACGCCTCAATGGCCCAGTACCCGACCCGGTCCATTTTCGGCAAGATTGGCAGCATATCGCCAATCTGCATGCGCGTCGCCCACAGGCTCTGCTGGCCGTCGCGGATCGTGGTATCCATGATTTGGAGTCTCGGCATGAACTCACACCCCCTTCAGTTTGCAGTTAGTCAAAGATCGAATAACCGATTATAGAGGAAGGAAAAGCCCCAAGGAACGAAGCCCGCGAAATTCACCGGCAAGCAACAGAATACACGGGGCAGGAGGCGCGAGGGAGGGGTGGCAGGTGGAGTGGCGGCGGGGTGGATGGCGGAGAATCCGCCCTACCCTACCCCGCCGGTGCCGGCGTTGCTCTTACTTTCCAAACAGGTCGCTATGCGAACCAGATCTGGTGAGCGTCAACACCAATTTGAATTGTGACATGAAAATGATGTCAAAGCTTATCTTTTCAACTCCGCCAGAGCATCTTCGACATCTGAGTTAGCGTTTAACATCTGGATCACTGGCCAGACTCTCAGCCTCAATCATTGCAAGAATGGTTTCTTTATCGGATTCGTTAAGACGCACATTGAGCGGAAGCCCTCCCACACGCACAGACTGTTTCAGGAACGCGTTGATAGTATTCGCGAGATTGATTCCAAGTTCTCCAATCACTGCAAGGGAAACCAACAACCAACATTCCCAAAAGGTGATCACTATTTTACCGCCATTGGCGGTAAAATAGTGGCGGTAAAAGAAAGGGGCGTATATGGGCTACGAACCGCCTTTTAAGAGAACGGCAAGAATTGACTCTCTCGCCATGGAAGTGGCGGAGATGGTGGGCGCCCTCCCGGCATCAGGCCTGGTAAGTAACCTTCATCTCCATCGCGAACTGAGGATAAGAACCATACGCTCATCACTCATGATTGAGGGCAACACGCTAAGCGAGAATACGGTAACTGCCATTATCGACGGCAAGAAGGTGCTGGGAGATGCAGATGACATTCGCGAAGTAGAGAATGCGAAGCGCGCCTATGACCTCATGAATGAGCTTGACCCCTTCAGCCTTGATGACCTTTTACGTGCGCACCGAGTGATGATGGATGGCCTTGTGAAAGAGGCTGGCTCGTTTCGTTCGAAGAACGCGGGCGTGTTTGATGGAGATCGGCTTATTCATGCGGGCACGCCAGCAAACTACGTACCCGAGGTCATGAAAGACCTGTTCGGTTGGATGAACAAGACCGACCTTCATCCGCTGCTCATGTCTTGTGTCTTCCATTATGAATTCGAGTTCGTCCATCCGTTTTTGGACGGAAACGGAAGAACTGGAAGGCTTTGGCATACGCTGCTTTTAGCGCACTGGCGTCCGGCTTTGGCATGGCTACCCGTTGAGAGCGTGATCCTTGAGAGACAGCAGGGATACTATGCAGCACTCGCTAAGAGTAACGAAGAGGGAACGTGCGAGACGTTTGTCGAATTCATGCTTGAGGTAATCCGCGATGCGCTTGCGCCTTACGCAGGTCGAGCCAGTGAGGCAGACCTTCGTGAAGAGAAGGTGCTTGATCTTCTGAGGAACAACCCTCACATGACCGTGGCCGGCATAGCCGAGGCAACCGGCATCCCCCAACGCACCATCGAACGAACCATAGCAAACCTTAGAAAGTCAGGCCGCCTCGTTCGCGAGGGAAGCACCCGCGCTGGAGTTTGGAAGGTTGAGGGGTACTAAACTTGAGCTCGAATGACGCTTTGCTGTGATGTACACGAACCTACGATAAAGTGAAGCCTATAATAACGCACAAACGCCGCCCAGGTAGGCGGCGTTTTTTGTAGCGCTGGTCGTTCGCAGCGTCGAGCAGTTCCGGCGGCCGTAGGCCGCCGGAACGTTACACGCGCTTGATGAAGCGGCCGTCGCGGGTGTCGATTTGGAGGACGTCGCCGATTTCGACGAACGTCGGCACCTGCAGCTCCACGCCGGTCTCCAGCGTTGCGGGCTTCGTGGTGTTGGTGGCGGTATCACCCTTGAAGCCAGGCTCGGTGTGCGTCACTTCAAGTTCCACGAACATCTGCGGCTCAATGCTGATCAAGTCATCGGCGGCATACAGCAGCGAAGCCTCGTCGTTCTCCTTGAGCCACTTGGACGCCTCGCCCACGGTGTCGGCAGGGATGGCCAGCTGCTCAAACGTGTCGTTGTCCATGAAGTAGAAGTCGGCACCGTCGTTGTAGAGGTACTGCATCTTCTTCGTCTCCAGGCGCACGGAGTCGAACTTTGTGCCGGAGTTGAAGGTGTAGTCCACCACGCGGCCGGAGCGGATGTCGCGCAGCTTCGTGCGGACGAAGGCGCCACCCTTGCCGGGCTTGACGTGCTGAAACTCCACGATGGTGCACAGCTTGCCGTTGTACTCGATACAAATGCCGTTCTTGAAATCGGCGGTAGAAATTGCCATAGGTCGGTATTCCTTTCGTTTGCGGGGGCCTTCCGCGCGCCGCCCGCCCTGCGTTCAAACTGCTATATTATAACCATGTCGTGCGTTGATTGCGTGAAAACCGAGAAACCTTCAGGGGTGATCACGCCGAAATCTTCCAGGCGCATGCCGAACTCGCCGGGCAGGTAGATGCCGGGCTCTACCGTGACCACGTTGCCGGGAACGAGGGGATTTGGGTTGCGCGGGGAGAGGTTGGGCTCCTCGTGGATGTCGATGCCGACGCCGTGGCCTAGGCTGTGGCCCATCTTGCCCTCGAAGCCATGGTCAGCGAGAACGCGCTCAGCCAGTTCGTGAGCCTCCTTGCCGGTGATGCCGGGGTGAAGTAGCGCCTCTACCTGCTCGTTTGCGGCGCGAATAGCCTCGTAGGCTGCGCGCATGCACTGGTCGGGTTCGCCGAGGAACACCGTGCGCGTCATGTCGGAGCAGTAGCCGCACGCCCGCGCGCCGAAGTCGAGCACCACACACTGGCCCGCCTCAAGCACCGTGTCGCCGGGAATGGCATGCGGACTCGCACCGTTCGCACCCGTGGCCACGATGGAGGGGAACGCCAGGCCCTCGGCGCCGTGGCGGCGCATGAAATCTTCCAGCTCTATCTGAACCTCGCGCTCGGTAAGGCCGGGGCGCATGAAGCCAATGATGTGGGTGAACGCGGCATCCGTGATGGCTTGCGCCGCACGCAGGCGGTCAATCTCGCAGGGCTCCTTCACGCCGCGGAAATTCAGGACGAAGCGGCTGGTCTCGCGCATTTCGGGACGCACGGGAGCCTCGGCGAACGCGGCCTCAAGGGCACGGTATTCGGCAAGGGCGATGGAATCCTCGATGCCGAGAGGGCCAGCGGAAACGACAGGAGCGCCCGCCTCGCGTTCGCCACCTTCCACACCTTCCCCGCTCGCCTCGCGCTGCACCTGCTCAGCCACAAACGCGGCGTGGGTCGCGCGGGAGTCGTCCACCACCACAGCGCCCTCGCGCGCGGCGGCCGCCCGCGCGGCCGCGCTGTAGCGCGAGTCGGTGTGTAATACGGCGGCCTCGGGCGTAACCACAAGTGCGTGGGCGTCCTCGTCGTCGAACACGCCGTCGAAGGCCGTCAGCCACGCGATGTTCGACGTATCCCGCACGAAAAACGTGCGAATGCCCTTGTCAGCACACGCCTCGCGCAGGCGCGCGAGCCGGGGCGCGGCATCAGCGGGCGAGCAGCACATCAATGGCCTCCTTGTAGCCTTCCTTCCCCTTGCCCTTGATTTGGGCGACGCACACAGGCGCAATCACCGACACGCGGCGGAATTCCTCGCGCGCACTGATGTCGGAGAGGTGCACCTCCACCGTGGGCACGTCGATGGACGACACCGCGTCGCGCAGCGCGTAGGAATAATGCGTATGGGCGCCGGGGTTGTACACGATGCCGTCGTACACACCGCGCGCGGCGTGCAGCCGGTCGATGAGTTCGCCCTCGTGATTCGACTGGAAGCAGTCCACCTCCGCGCCGCGCTCGGCGGCGTACGCGCACACCTCGCGCTCGATATCAGCAAGGGTCACCGTGCCGTACACATCGGGCTCGCGCACCCCCAGCAGGTTGAGGTTCGGCCCGTTCATCAGGAGAAACTTCTTCATGTACCTATCCTTTCGAGCGCTCCCAGGCACCCAGGTGTTCAAGCAGCGTGGCGTCATCCACATCCACCAACTCCCACGCGCCCACGTCGCGCGGCAACACGAAACGAACCTGCCCGTGGCGGGCCTTCTTGTCGCGCTTCATGGCATCGAGCATCGCCTCCGGCTCGGCCGACCACGCAAGCGCCGGCAGCCCCAGCGCATCAAGCAGTGCATCCTGCGATTCCACCAGTTCAAGCGGCGTATCTACCAGCGCCACGCCCAAGCGCGCGGCGAAGCGCATACCCTCGGCCACCGCGGCGCCATGCGAGAACGTGCCGTAACCGGCCAGCGTTTCCACCGCGTGCCCCAGCGTGTGACCGTAGTTCAGGCACTCGCGCACGCCGCGGCTCTCGGTTTTGTCGGCGGCCACCACGTCGGCCTTGAACACCACCGAGCGCGCGATGGCCTCAGCGGCCACTGCTTCGTCGCGCGCAGCCAGCGCGTCCGCCGCATCCACCAGCCAAAAGAAGAACTCGTCGGAATCGATGACAGCCGACTTCGCCACCTCGGCACAGCCGCACGTCCACTCGCGTTCCGGTAGCGTGACCAGCGTCGACGTGTCGGCGCACACGTAGGCCGGCTGCTTGAACGTGCCCACGAGGTTCTTCCCCGCCGCCAGGTTCACGCCGGTCTTGCCGCCCACCGACGAGTCCACCATGGAAAGCAGCGTGGTGGGCACCTGCACCAGCGACACCCCGCGCATATACGTGGACGCGATGAATCCGGCCAGGTCACCCACTACGCCACCGCCAAGCGCTACCACCACGCAGTCGCGCTCAAGCGACAGCTGCGCCATGGCTTCCCAGATCTCACCCGCCACGGCGAGCGACTTCGTTTCCTCACCGGCCGGCACCACGATGTCGCTCACGCGGAATCCCTCGGCTGCTAGCGACGCTTTCGCCTGGTCACGATAGAGCGGCGCCACATTCGCATCGGTTATCACCAGCACACGCTCCATGCTGGCTAGCGCCTCAACCGCGCGCATGCGCTGCCCAAGGCCATCCAGCGCACCCGCACCAATGCGCACGTCGTAGGGAGTTTCACCCGGAATGTTCACGATTACTTTCGTTGCCACAGAATGCCTTCCCTCTCCAGCACGCCGCGCACCTCGCGCGCGATAACGCCCACGCTTTTGCCGGCCGTGTCGATGACGGCGTCGGCCACCTCGTCGTACAGCGGCAGCCGCCCCTCAATGGTAGCGCGCGCCGTGTTCAGGTCGTTGAACAGCGGACGCGTGGATTTGTCGCTGATGCGCGATGCGGCTTCGTCGGCCGTCACCTTCAGGTAGATGACGAAGCCGCCGTCACGCAGAAGCGCGCGATTTTCCGGACGCAGCACCACCCCACCGCCGCACGACACGAGCAGCGGCTCCTTCTGCGTCAGTTCGCGCAGCACGTCGGTTTCTATGGCGCGGAAGCCCTCTTCGCCCAGTTCAGCGAAGATTTCCTTCACGCGGCGACCCTCGCGCCGCTCCAGATAGGTGTCCATGTCTACCGAGGCCACGCCGCAGATGCGCGCCAGCTTGCGCGCCACCGACGTCTTGCCCGCACCCATGAAACCCACGAAGAACACCGGACGCGCCAACTCGGACACTACGAGAGGGCGCGCAGAGGCGGAAGGGGGAAGGGTCACGGGCGCGGGACGCGCGGAGGCGTGGAGGGTGCCAGGTGCGCCGCTCGCGCCGGCCGGCGCATCGCCGACCGCACTCACCTGTTCGGAGCCGTCTTCCAACATCACCGCGACATCGTCCTCAAACGCTGCTGGTAACTCTTGACCGCCGCCTTGATGTCGGTCATGTTGTCGCGGCCAAACTTCTCCAAATAGGCCTCGGCCAGCACAAACGCCACCTCGGCCTCGGCCACCACGGCGCAGGCGGGCACGGCGCACACGTCGCTGCGCTCCTTAGACGCCTGCTCCACCTCCAGCGTGTCCAGGTTCACCGTGGAAAGCGGCGTCATGAGCGTGGGGATGGGCTTCATGGCTGCCGTCACAATGAGCGGCATGCCCGTGGTCATGCCGCCTTCTAGGCCGCCGGCGTTGTTGCCGTCGCGCGTGAAGCCCGTCTGGCGGTCGAGCACGATGGGGTCGTGCACCTGCGAGCCCGGGCGACGCGCCGCCTCAAAGCCCAGGCCGAATTCCACGCCCTTGATGGCCGGAATGGAGAATAGCGCCGCGCCAATGCGCGAGGTCAGGCGCTCTCCCGCCGTGGCGTAGCCACCCACACCGGGCAGCAGGCCCGTAGCCACCACGCGGAAGGTGCCGCCGAGGCTTTCCCCCGCCTCACGGGCGCGGTCGATTTCGGCCTTCATGGCCTCGGTAGCCGCCTCATCGGGACAGCGCACGTCGGACAGCTCGATGTCGAGCGGCTTGTAGTCGGGAGCGGCCAGCAATGGGTCGTCTTCCTCCAGCGCAGCCGCACCGATGGAGGCCACGTAGGAGAACACCTCCACGCCCAGCTCGGCCAAAAACTCGCGTGCGATGCCCGCCGCCGCCACACGCGCCGCCGTTTCGCGGGCGCTTGCGCGCTCCAGGATGTTGCGGCAGTCGTCGGTGTTCGTTTTGAGAGCACCCACCAGATCCGCATGCCCCGGGCGCGGCGACACCTCGCGCACCAGGTCATTCGGCACATCGCCGAAGGCGGCCATTCTGTCGGTCCAGTTTTCCCAATCGCGGTTCACCACCGTGAGCGCGACCGGCGAGCCGATGGTCCGCCCAAAGCGCACGCCAGCCGTCACCGCCACGCGGTCGCGCTCGATGCCCTGGCGCCCGCCGCGGCCGTAGCCCGACTGACGACGCGACAGGTCGCTGTTAATTTGCTCTTCCGAAATTTTGATGCCCGCCGGCACGCCTTCCACAATGGCCGTCAGCGCTGGCCCATGGCTCTCGCCCGCTGTTAGGTAGCGCATAGTCGCTCCGCTTTCCCGCATACGTGTACTGGTGAAATCGACGCTATTGTACCGCAGCGCGAACACGCCAGCACACACGGCGTCGGCAGGAGAACCATATCGCCACGAAGTGGAGAATAAGGGGGGGGGTGGCGCGCCACTGCGCGACGCGGAAACGTGTGACGCGCTTACTGCGTCACGCTTTTAGCTCAGTCCGAAATCGGCGGCTTGGGACATGAGAGCGAAGAGGTCGAGGTTGTCCAGGTTGACCTTGGCTTCGGCGAGGTCGGTGACTATCTGCACCGTTGCCACGGCCTGGGCTACCAGCATGCCGGCGCCGTCTGAGACGGTGCAGCCGGCGGAGCGGGCTTCGGCAACGAACGCTGTTTCGCCGTGACCGTACACGACATCGAAGACCCGCTGGCCTTCGCGCAAAAGCGACGTATCGAACGGCGCGGGGTCGCCCTCTTTCATGCCGAGCGGCGTGGCGTTTATCACGAGGTCGGCACGGCCGATGATCTGCGTCGATGTGGCGTAGGAGCCAAACTTGAACATCGTGTCGTCATGGGCTTGCCGCAGGCTCCGGTGGCCCTCCTGCGCAGCGGGCAAGTCGATAGCCGCCGACGATAAATCACCCAGCTCATCCACATACCCTTGCAGCACCTTCTGCGCGCGCGCCTTGTCGCGCCCCACAAGCACCACCTCATCGGCACCAGCAACAGCGCACGCGTGCAAGATGGCAAGCGCCGTGGGGCCCGTACCGCACACCACCACCGTCGCGCCGGCGAACACGAATTCCGTGCGCTCCAGATACGCAACACACCCCTGACCATCGGTGTTGTACGCAATGAGTGCTTCCCCGTGCTTCACCAGCAGGTTTGCCCCACGCGCAAGCTTCGCCGATGCCGCACGATGCGTCGTCACCTCAAAGGCGTGCGGCTTGTAGGGCGTCGTGATGTTCACTGAAAGAAAGCCGCGCGCCTCCAAAAAAGCGCGCGCTTCCTCTTCCGTAGCCAGATCCGCCAACTCGTAGCGCCATGGTAGACCCAACTGCTCGTACACCGCGTTATACATCGCTGGCGACTTCGAATGCGCAATGGGATGCCCCAAAAGATACAGCTTCTCGCTCATGCCAGCCCCTGCATTACGAAGTACTTTCCGAACTCGTCGGTCCATCAAAGTCAGCGAGGGTTTCCCCAGTACCCGAGATCGACGGGCTGGCGGAGGCGTGGCGTACTTTGTTACGCGAGCCTTCGTCAGCGTGGCGAGATTGGGTGCTGGGGGAAGCCGCAGCGTCAACACACTCCACCGACTGATACGTCGACGGAACATTTTCCGGCTGGCGCTCGCCTATTACCAGGCGCTCGAAGTTCCTCAGCAGCAACGTGTGCGGCAAATCCTGCTCCACCAGCGGAGCCAGCAGGTAGGCTTTCATGCCGATGAGGTGGGCACCCATGACGTCGGTGACCAACTGGTCGCCGATGACCACCGTGGACTCGCGCTTCGCGTGAATCTTGCCGAGCGCCCGGAGGAACGCGGGCGGCAGGGGCTTCACGGCCTTCGCCACAATGGGCAGCGACAGGCGGTTCGCCAGCTGATAGACACCCTCGTGCCAGTTGTTGGACACCAGGCAAAACGTGATGCCGGCGTCGCGCGCCCGCGCCAGCCACACGCCCGCATCGCGCGGGACGTCGTGCGTAGCGCGACTGAGGATGGTGTTGTCCACATCCAGCAGCACCGAGGTGAAGCCGCGGTCTATGAGGTCGCGCTGAATGTCAACGTGCGACAGGCGCGAAAAGTAGCGGTCGGGTTCCAGGAACGTCATGGCAGGTTTCTTCGACGTGAGCGTGAGACGGGTTAGCGTAGGTGGCGGCCTACGAGAACGTGGCCTGGTGCTCTTCGTAGGTTTCGGAGAAGTAGTACTGCATGACGTTGTTCGCGTCCGGCTCGAAGTAGAAGAAGTAATACTTACCAAGCGACTCCTGGTCAGGCGCGCACACGGCCGTCAGGCAGTCCAGGCCCGGCGAGCAAATGGGCGTGGGCGGCAAGCCCTTGTTTGTGTACGTGCTGTACGGCGTCTCCGCGTGCACCTCTTCGGCAGTGGGGTTGTGACCCACCTCGTAAGCCGTGGTGGCGTCGCTCTGCAGGTGTCCGTAGCTGGGCTCGCCGTCGGTACTCAGGCGGTTGTAGAACACGGCGGCCACCTTAGCGCGGATAAGTTCCTCGCCGCTGGACTCCTTCTCCACAATGCTCGCCAGCTTCACGGCGTCGTAGATGGTGAGGCCCTGCGACTGCGGGTACGACCAATCGAGCGAGGCCGTCTCGGTCTGGAACTGGTTCAACATGGTGCGAATGAGCGAGTCCGCCGTGACGGACGCATCAACGGGATACGTCTTGGGGAAGAGGAAGCCCTCAAGGCTGTTCGTACCAGCATCAGCCAAGAACGCATAGCTGGAAGCGTACACGCTGGCGTCGGCGGCTGCGGCCTTGAAGTCCTCAGCCGTCACGCGACCGTCGGTGGCCGCGGCTACGAGGTCGGCAATTTGCGCGAGGGTGCTGCCCTCGGGGATGGTAAGCGCGTTGCCGAGACCGGGACCAGTCGTGAGTTGCTTAATAAGATCATCGACCGACGTGCCACCGGTGAACGTGTAGGTTCCGGGCTTGAGCTGGGAATCTACGCCGAGTTCGTTCACGCGCTTCGTGAAGTCAGACGCGCTTCCCACCAGCTTGGCATCGACGAGCAGCGTGCCGATAGCCTGCGCCCCGGTGCCCTCGGGCACGGTAACGGTAGCTTCCTGGCCCTCGGCCAAAAGCTCCACTTGCTGCGTGCCGGAACAGCTGTTGAACAGGGTGAGCACACCCCACGCGAGGCCGCCGATAACCACCACGGCCAGCACGGCCGCGAAAATCATGGGCGCCTTACTTTGCTTCGGGCGGATGTAACTGGTGTCATACGTGCGAAACTCACGCTCGCCGCGCGCATGCGCGGAGCGGGCTGCGTGGTTGGGTCGCTGAGAGTAGGTGACTTGCTTCCGTGGGGGCATGGACGATCCTCTACCTTTCACCTTGCCGACGGCGCGCATCAAGCCACGCCTGCAAGAACAGACTTGCGGCTATCATATCTATTTTGCCGCGCATCTCCCGCTCACTCATCCCCTTTTCACGCAAACTCCGTTTGGCTTCCTGTGAACTGAGTCGCTCATCGGCGAACTCAAGGGGCAGGTCGCACGCGCGCGCAATGCGAGTTGCCGTATCGCGAATACGCGCCGCCTGGGGACCTTCCTCCCCGGAGAGCGTACGCGGAAGACCACAGAGAAGAAGTTCGGGCTCCCAATCTTCCAGCACACGCTTGAAGGGCTTTGTGTGCGAGAGCACGTCGGCGGCCGGCAACACGCACACGGGAGAAGCAACGCGCTCCCCCGGATCGCTGATAGCGATGCCGATACGCGTCTCACCAATGTCAAGCGCCATAATGCGCATGATGTCTCCTTACGAGAGCGCCGTCTTTGGGCGGAGCTGCACTTTTGATGACGCACGAGTGGCAGGTGCAACCAGCGTTTTCGCGCTGCCGCGCGAAAGGGCGATTCATGAATCGCCCCTACGAGGGTCTCTCAACCTACAACTCTGCCACAGGTTGAGGCGCCCGAAGCATGGCGGAGTCGCCAGGCGCGGGCTGAGGGGTCTGAAGCGCAGTTCCGCACGAGCCGAAGCGTCCATTGGACGCTTCGCGCGAGCTCAGGACTGTCTGAGCATTCAGACCTCTCAGCCCGCGCCCCAACAAACCCTACAGCAGCATCCCCCGGGCAGCCTCAAGCGCCGCATCAATACCAGAGGCGTCCTTGCCGCCGGCCTGCGCCATGGCCGCTTTTCCGCCGCCGCCGCCCTTGATGTTCCCCGAGATGGCCTTGATCACCGCACCCGCGTCAAAGCCCGCTTCCACCGCTTCCGGTGCACCGGCAGCCAGCAGCACGGGCTTGCCATCCTTCTCGGCTGCCAGCACCGCAGCGCCCGGCTTGCCGAGGCGGGCACGCAGAACATCCCACGCGTTGCGCATCTGACCAGCGTCGGCCTCACCCATGCGGCCGATGATAACCGGATAGCCGCCCTTGCCCTCAACGGCAGTCTCCACCAGTTTGGAGACACCATCCTCGGATACCGTCTCAATACCGCGCTTAAGCTTCGTCTGCAACTCCTTGAGTTGCTTCACGTTGGCGGCGGAGCGCTCGGACACGTCGAACAACGGCACACGCAGCGCCTCGGCGGCCTCCTTGAGTTCAGCCTCCATGCGGTTCATCAGCGCAAGCGCATCGAAGCTGGTCACAGCCTCAATGCGGCGCAGGTTCGCACCTACGCTTGTCTCGTTGGCAATCTTCACGAACCCGATTTCGCTCGTGGCGGACACGTGCGTGCCGCCACAGAGTTCCTGAGAGAAGCCTTCAATATCCAGCACACGCACGAACTCGCCGTACTTCTCGCCAAAGAGCGCCATGACGCCCGCCTCGCGAGCCGATGCCAGCGACGTTTCATAGGCGCGCACCGGATGGTTCTCCATGATCTTCTGGTTGGCCAGGCGCTCAACCTCGGCAATTTGGTCGGCCGTCATGGCCTCAAAGTGCGTGAAGTCGAAACGCAAGCGGTTGTCGGCCACGTAGCTACCGGCCTGCTTCACGTGGTCGCCCAGCACCTCGCGCAACGCCCAGTGCAGGATGTGGGTGGCCGTGTGGTTGCGGCGAATGCGCTCGCGACGCGGGATATCAATGGCTGCGCGCACGGTGTCGCCCACCTGAATGCGACCGCCGGGCTCTTCCATCACCTTCACCGTATGCGCGATCAGGCCCTTTTCGGGCTCTTTGGTATCCAAAACCGCCACGACGGTATCATCTTTGGCCAAAACGCCGGTGTCACCAATCTGGCCGCCCTTCTCGGCGTAGAACGGCGTGATGTCCAGCACCACGCGACCTTCGTCGCCGGCCTCAAGGGCATCAACCTGCGCACCGTCTTTTACGAGCGCCAGCACGCGCGCATCGGCGTCGTTTTTCGTGTAGCCGCAGAACTCCGTGGGGCCCGCCGCCTCCAGAATTTCGCTCATGACACCGCCATATGTGGACCACGCAGCCTCGGCATCCTTCGTGTTGGCGGCACGGGCGCGTTCGCGCTGCTCAGTCATGCAGTGCTCGAAGCCCTCCATGTCAACCTGCATGCCGCCTTCGGCGCACAGCTCACACGTAACCTCCACCGGGAAGCCATAGGTGTCATGCAGCGTGAAGGCGCGGTCACCCGGCAGCACGTCACCCTCAAGTTCGGCGAGCGCCTCATCCAGATAGGCGCGACCCTGGCGCAGGTTCGCGCCAAAACGTTCTTCCTCGGACAGAATCACGCGACGCATGAGCTCGCGGTTCTCCACAATTTCGGGGTACACGTGGCCCATGAGGTTCACAATCTCGTCAACGTAGTCGTTGAGGAAGGGCTTGTCGAGGCCCAGCAGGTGACCCTTCATGACGGCGCGGCGCAGCAGACGGCGCAACACGTAGCCGCGACCCTCGTTCGAAGGGAGGATGCCATCAGCAATCATGAATGCCACAGCGCGGCTGTGATCAGCCATGATGCGCAGGCTGAGGTCGACGGCCGGGTCTTCGCCGTACGTGGTGCCGGTCAGCTTCTCGCCCACTGCCACCAGCGAGCGCAGCACGTCGGTCTCGTAGTTGGACTGCACACCCTGCAGAATGGCCGCGATACGCTCCAGGCCCATGCCAGTGTCGATGTTCTTCTTTGGCAGCGGCACAAACGTGCCGTCCTCCTGGCCATCGTACTGCGTGAACACAAGGTTCCAGTACTCCAAGTAGCGGTCGCAGTCGCAGCCCGGCGCGCAGTCGGGGCTGCCGCAGCCAAACTCTTCGCCCTGGTCGTAGTAGATTTCCGAGCAGGGGCCGCAGGGGCCGGTAGGTCCGGCACGCCAGAAGTTGTCTTCCTCGCCCAGGCGCGAAATGTGGTCGTCCGGCACGCCAAGGCTTTTCCAAATTTCAATAGTCTCATCGTCGTCCAAGTACACGGTGAAGTACAGACGCTCGGCCGGAAGTCCCAACACCTCGGTGGAGAACTCATAGGCCCAGGCGCACATTTCCTTCTTGAAGTACGCACCGAAGCTAAAGTTGCCCAGCATCTCGAAGAAGCTCTGGTGGCGACCCGTGGTGCCAATGATGTCGATGTCGTTCGTGCGCACGCACTTCTGCACCGTGGTGGTGCCCACATAGGGTGCCTCGAGGTGCTTCTGCTGCAGGAAGTAGGGCTTGAACTGCACCATGCCGGCGCTCGTCAGCAGAAGCGACGGGTCGTCGGGAATCAGCGAAGACGAGGGCCAGCGCTTGCAGCCCTTTTCCTCGAAAAAGCTCAGGTACTTCTCGCGGATTTCCGCGCTGGTCATATACTCCATGTCGTTTTTCTTCCTGTCCGTTCTCCTACGTTCTGGCCGCGGCCACAACGTTCCCTCTGGTCACAACGGCGCGGGCGCCCCCTTGGGCCCCGCGCCGTCTCAAACGCGTGTGAGCACCGCCTAGCGATCTTTGCGGCGCTGCGCCCTCTTCTCCTCCGCCTCGGCCCGGCGCTGCTCAGTACGCTCAGCGGCGGCCGAAACGCCCGGATGCGGCGAGATGGCGTCGGCGATGGGAACTACTGCCTCGTCGGACGCGGGCGTTCCCTTGAAGAACACCCCGTCTTTCGCCACGAGTTGGCGCCCCGTGTGCTTCTCGAAATAATGCACGAACACCGACTTCGCAACCGCCACAGCCGGAATGGATGCCAACATACCCACAAGCGAACCGGTAAGCCCACTCATGGCACCACCAATGGCGGAACCCGCCATGAGAGCAATGAGCGTGAGCGCCGGGTGCACGTCCACCGAGTTCGCCATAATTTTAGGCGAAATGAACGTGTAGACAATCTGCTGAATGGCAATGGTACCCAACAGCGCGATAAGGCCTACGATGGGGTTCACGAACACACCGACGATGGCCGCCAGCGCGCCTCCCAGCCACGGGCCAATGATGGGGATGATGTTGAGCAAACCCGCAATGCCACCGAGGGCCGCGTAGTTTGGGATACCCGTTACGCCGAACAGCACGCCGCACGCAAGGCCAATGACCGCGCACTGCAGCAGTGTTCCCTTGATGTAGCCACCCATGACACGCGTGAACGTGACGTGCAGCATGTCGAGGTCTTCCTGGCGGCGAGGGCTGCACAAACGACGGCACTCACGGCCGAGCGCGGGCAGCTCCATGAGAATCCAGAACGCAACGACCAGCGCAAAGCCAATGGCAACGAAGCTGTTAACCACTGTGGTACCGATGGCAACCACACTACTAGCGCCCTCGCGCGCAAATGTGGAAGCCCAGTTGCCCAGCGCGGCAAGCGCGTCGTTCATCCACTGCTGCACCACATCATTCTTCAAGATGTCGGCGTACTGGGAGTACAGGTTGTTGCCCCACGTGGTGATGGTTTGCACGTAGGCAGGAATGCTTTCGATGAGGCTGGTGAACTGCCCACCCAGACCAAACGCCGGCGAGAATAACAGCAGACACACTAAACCCAGCACCACAAACATAAGCACGTAGGCCACGGTAGTGCCCACGGCGCGGTTCACGCCAATTTTTTCCAGCTTGTTCACGGGACCGCGCAGGCAGAACACGATGACGGTGGACCACACGATAATGCCTACAGGCACCGACAGCAGGTTCAACAGGTAAATGAACACGCCAGTGAGCAGGATGCCACCGACGGCCGTCCATACCAAAAGGAAGCGACGGCGGGCTTTCAGCGCCTTCGCCGATTCGCGCTCGTCCTGTTCACAGCCCTCCACGCCCGAGGTCCCTCCCTGCGACTCTAGTTCTTAGCGTGCGCGGGAGTGGACGAACCGGAGGTTGCGGCACCTGCGGTGGTGTCCGCGTTTTGTGCGCCTTCATAGGTGAAGTAGCGCGACGCGGCATCGGCGTCGGAGGCAGCGGCGGCGGTCACCGCGTCAGCCACGCTGGCGGCAGCCACGGCGGTCTGCTCGGCGGCGGCGCGCTTGGCAGCGGCGCGTTCTTCGCGCTCGGCACGCTGTTCGGCCATCTGCTCCCGCTGGTCGGCAACGGCCGCGCTTGCCACGGCGGCCGAGCCCTTCACGACACTCTTAAGCGTGTCGGCGGCACTCACTTCGGACACCCGTGCATCAGCAGCGGCCTTTTCCTGGCCAAGAGCCACGGATTCCTCGCTCGCACGCTTTGGCTTGAGCGCATGGCGCACGCGAGAGGTGACGTTGTTCACCAGCTCCATGGGGGCGCTGGCTACGTTGTCTACCGCATCGACGGCCGACGACACGGAATCGGTGATCTCGTTCACATCTTCCAGAATTTGATCAACACGCATAATTTCCAGGTTCGCAGCATCCACCGTGAGCGACACGCGCTCAACGAGCGGGTCAACTTTAGCCGCAACGGGCTCAAGCGAGGCGGTAATGCGCTCAACGTGGGCCAACGTGGGCTCCACTTGCTTTTGCACCTCTTCCACCGTCTTGCGCGTTCGGCGCACGGTCATGACCAGTTCAACGACGAGCCAAATGAGGGCCGCGCCGACAAGCACGTACACGATGGGCAACGCAATACCTATGATTTCGCTGATATCCATAAGGACGCCTCCTGAGCTACCGAAGCCTTCACTATATCATGTCTACCTCGGATTCTATACAGCCCCGATCACGTTTTCATCCCGCTTCCATAGGCGACACCAATTGGTTACTTGCCCTCGGCCGACGAGGTTTCCGCGGACGACTTATCGGCGTCCGCGGAAGAACCCGCATCGGACGGGGCGGGGGTCGGTTTGGCCGCATCGTCCGCACGCGAGGGCGCTGGGCGGCTTTTAGCCGGACGCTGAGGCGGAGTGCTTGCAGCGTCGAAGCGATCGCGCGCGGCGGCATCGGCCCGGTAGGCTTCCCAGCCGCGGTCGCTCGGGCGGTAGAATACGCCGCGTTCCAGGCCTTCGGGCAAGTAGCGCTGTTCCACCCAGCCGCCCGGATAGTTGTGCGGATACTTATAGGTGCCGTAATCCTCCGAACCTGGACGGTGCCTATCGCGCAGATAGTCAGGTACGGAGCGCGCGGGGCCGTGACGAACCTCGGCGAGTGCAGCGTCAATGCCCGCTTCCGCCGCATTGCTCTTGGGAGCCAACGCTAAATAGATGGCAGCCTGCGCCAGGTTGATGCGGCACTCGGGATAACCGATGACCTCGGCCGACTTAAAGGCCGCCTCGGCCACGAGCAGCGCCTGCGGGTCGGCGTTGCCAATATCTTCCGACGCAGCAATAAACATGCGCCGCGCAATAAACTTCGGGTCTTCTCCCCCGTCAATCATGCGAGCGAGGTAGTACAGCGCGGCGTCCGGATCACTGCCGCGCATCGACTTGATGAACGCGGATATGATGTCGTAGTGCATATCCTTGTTCTTGTCGTAGGGCAGCGTACGGTGCGGCGTGGCGGCACGCACGTTGTCCTCGGTGATGCGCGCGGGCTTCTTACGCGTGCCGGGTTCCACCATGCCGGCGGCCAGCTCCAACGTGGTGAGCGCGCCGCGACCATCGCCCCCGGCCAAAAGCACAATGGCATCACGCGCTTTGTCGTCCAACTGGTAGCGCCCATCGAGGCCGCGTTCGTCGGCGAGCGCGCGGTTGACCAATTCGGCCACGTCCGCATCCGACAGCGCGTGCAGCTCCACAATGCGCGAACGACTGATAAGCGCGGAGTTCACTTCGAAAAATGGATTCTCCGTGGTAGCCCCCACCAGCACAAGCACGCGATCTTCCACGGCGTGCAACAGCGCGTCTTGCTGGCTGCGGTTGAAGCGATGAATCTCGTCGACGAACAGAATGGTGCGCAGCCCGCTCATGGTGAGGCGCTTTTCGGCCGCGTCAATCTCGCGTCGCAGGTCAGACACCGTGCCGCCGATGGCCGACACCTCCACGAACACGGCCTTTGTGGTTTCCGCCACCACGTGCGCCAGCGACGTCTTGCCCGTGCCAGCCGGCCCGAACAAAATGACCGAACTTAGCCGATCCTGCTCAATGGCACTGCGCAGCCAACTACCCGGCCCCACCGCCTCGTCCTGCCCCACCAATTCATCGAGCGATCGCGGCCGCATTCGCACCGCCAACGGCGCAACTTCCGACTTCCGCTCATTCTCTATTTCAGTAAATAAGGTATCCATGAATCCATGGTAACATACGAACGCTTGTTCTGGCTAGACCCCTTATAAAGGTTGTTGCATTCCGGTTGAGCCGGCGACAGGGTGGCGAATATGGAAACTGTCAAACAATACAGATGTCAAGACTTTATTTTGGGCGGGCAAAACATATACTCAAATCAGGTCCTGCCCTCGAAGCCATACTTTGCGATGGACCGATGCTAATACATGAGGGAGCTCAAGATAGCGCGTGAAATGGAGATTCGTGTCTGTTGATACGAAAGCCAGGAAGCGGGCTGCGAGCACCCACCTTTTAAGGTGGGTTCATCCTTCTGGCCGGGGGTGGGGCTTTTCACGCAACACAAAGAGGCGCCGCGCTTCCCCAGGAAACGCGGCGCCTTGGTGTTTCTGGGATACCCCCGCACATACGGCATTTGCAGACTAGCGCGGCTCTCCCCGCACGCGTTTCGGCCGCTACGCGGCGGGTAGGCGCAGGACGAAGACGGTGCCTCCGGTAGGGGATTCTTCTACTTCTATGGTGCCGCCGTGGTAGATGACGGCGTGTTTGACGATGGCAAGACCCAATCCGGTGCCGCCGGTTTCTTTTGAGCGGCTTTTGTCTACGCGGAAGAAGCGCTCGAACACCTTGTCGCGCAGGTCGGCGGGGATACCGGAGCCGGTGTCGCTCACGCGCACCACCACCTCGCCCGCCTCGGGGCGGCGCGCACCCACCCACGCCGCGGCGCCTTCGCCAGCGGCTACCACACCAACGGGCTCCATACCCAGGCTCACCACCACCTCGCCACCCGGGTGGTTGTAGCGGATGCCGTTCTCTATGAGGTTGTACAGCATTTCCTCGGCCAGCGTCTCGCTGCCACGAATGAGCGCGCACGCGCCTTCCACCTGCACCGATACGCCCTGGCCGGCGGCAAAACTCTCCAAGCGCCCAGCAACGCGGTGGGCCGTGGCCACCAAGTCAACCGGCGTGGCCTCGTCGCCGAACGCGGCCTCATCCAGGCGTGACAGCGTCAGCACGTCGGTGATCAGCGAGCGCATGGCCTGGGCTTCGTCGTAGATGAGCGCGGCGAACTTCTGGCGGTCGGCCGGCTGCACCATGTCATTCTTCATAAGTTCGGCGTAGCCCGAAATTACCTGCAGCGGCGTTTTCATCTCGTGGCTCACGTTGCTGGAGAAGTCGCGGCGCAGGTTCTCGGCCTGCGCGAGTTCGGCGTTTTGCTGTTTGAGCTGGCGCTGCTGCTCGTCAATGCGCGTGAGCAGCGGGTCCATTTCCTCGTAGATTTCGTTGTCGAGCGGGTTCGCAAAATCCAGCGCATCAATGGGTTTCATGATGCGGCTTGTTAACACCCGCGATAGCACGAACACCAGCACTACAGCCACCACCAGCGCCACCAACACCGGCACCAGCATATTGCCAAGGAATGACAACAGCGAGTGGCGCGTCTCGGACAGGCGCACAATGCTGCCGTCGTCCAGCTTCACGGCCGCATACACCGTGTCGGTACCAAGCGTTTCCGAATAACGCATGGTCACGGCCTCACCGGAAGCGGCGGCTTGCTGCACCTCGGGGCGGTCGGCGTGGTTATCCATGCCCGTGGTGTCGGCCGCACTGTCGTAGAGCACGGTACCGTCGGGCGCGATAAGCGTGTAGCGCGTCAGGCCGCTGAACTGGGCTTCCAGGATGGGTTCATTGTCGGCGGACGGCGTGGCGTTCAAGTAGCGCGCCGCATCTTGAGCGCTTGCAGCCAGCTCCGCCTCGGCGTCGTGTTCGTACGACACATAATAAATAGTAATCATGACGGCAGCCAGCGCCACAATAATGCCCAGCGTGAACGCCAGCACGCTGGTGAAAATCTTGCCGGCGAGGCTTTTTACCTTGAGATGCTTAAGCGCCATGCGCGTCCTCACGAGGGCCGCTTGACGCAGTAACCCACGCCGCGCACGGTCTGGATCAGGGCATCCGCCCCCTCGCCTGCCGCCGCCAGCTTCTGCCGCAGCGTCTGCACGTGCACGTCCACCGTGCGCGTCTCGCCCACATACGTCATGCCCCACACGTCTTCGAGAAGTTGGCTGCGCGACAGCACGTGCCCCTCGTTCTGCATGAGGGTGCGCAAAAGGTCGAATTCCTTGAGCGTGAGCGTCACCGATTCGCCGTTCACGCTGACGGTATGGGCGGAAACCGTGAGGGAAACGGGGCCGCAGGTGAGTTCATCGTCGGGTGCGGAAGCCGGCGCCGAAGCGCGACGCAGCAGCGCGTTCACGCGGCTGACCAGCTCCATCATGCCGAAGGGCTTCGCCAGGTAATCGTCCGCACCCGCATCAAGGCCACACACCGTGTCGAACTCGGTGCCTTTGGCGGTAAGCATCATCACGGGCAGGTGCTTCGTGGCCGACTCCGCGCGCAGCATGTGAAGAATTTCCAGCCCGTCGATCTCGGGCAACATGATATCAAGCAGCACCAACTCCGGCAAACGCTCCTTGCACGCGGCGAAGAACTCCCCCGCCGCCGGAAAGCCCTGCGCCTCGAACCCGGCCTGCTTGAGCGCATACACCGTGAGGTCACGAATATTGGTGTCATCTTCTACGTAATAGATCATGTCGGTTCCGCCGTTCTTCGAACGACAGGGTGCGCGTGGCTTCGACCTGCCGTTCTCTTCACACTTTTCTGTTTTCGGCCATTGTAAAGCAGCGCAGGGAAGAGGGGTGTGCCGGCTCCGTCAAATTTTGGTAAAGCCTACTCCCCGGGCGCGCACCCAGCGCGCCCTACCGGCGTGCCCCCGGCGCAACCTCCTAGCCGAACCGCCCCGCCACGTAGTCCGCTGTGCGCGAGTCGCGCGGGTTGGTGAAGATATCGTCGGTGCTGCCGGCTTCCACCATCTCGCCCAGCAGGAAGAACGCCGTTTGGTCGGACACGCGCAGCGCTTGCAGCATGTTGTGCGTCACCATGACCACCGTGTACTTCCGCTTGAGTTCGCCCACGAGGTCTTCAATTTTGGCGGTGGACAGCGGGTCGAGCGCGCTTGTGGCCTCGTCCATCAGCAGCACCTCAGGGCGCACGGCCAGAGCGCGCGCAATGCACAGGCGCTGCTGCTGGCCGCCGGACAGGCCCAGCGCGTTTTTCTTCAGGCGGTCTTTCAGTTCGTCCCAGATGGCGGCGTCGCGCAGGCTTTGCTCCACGATATCGTCCAGGTCGGCACGCTTCTTCACGCCGTGCGTGCGCGGACCAAACGCCACGTTGTCGTACACACTCATGGGGAAGGGGTTGGGCTGCTGGAACACCATGCCCACGCGCCGGCGCAGGCTGTTCACGTCCACGTCGCGGTAGGCGTCCTGCCCGTCGAGAATGATCTCACCCTCCACGCGGCAGTCAGCAACAAGGTCATTCATGCGGTTCAGGCTTTTGAGCAGCGTAGACTTGCCGCAGCCAGACGGCCCAATAAGCGCCGTCACCTGATTTTGGGGAAACTCCAGGTTGATGCCCTTGAGCGCCTGGAAGTCGCGGTAGTACAGGTTGAGGTCGCGCACGCTCATCTTGACGGGAGCCGCCGGTTCCGAAGCCGTGGCAAGCGCGGCGGTCACGCCAGGTTCAGCAGTCACCACCGGCGCGACGTGTTCCTTAACCGCACCCCCAGCAAACCCGCCAGTCGCTGGCTTCAAAACGCGCGGGCTCACCGTGCGCCCCGCCTTCACCCCGCCCTGCCGTTTGGGCAGGTAGGTTGCCGGTTTCTTCTCCAACAGGGAGTTGTTCATGAACGTGCTCCTTTGCTCATCTTCTTCACCACGGCCGCAGCCGCAAGGTTTAGCACCACCACCATCACCAGCAGCACCACGGCCGTCGCGTACGTTTCATTCACGTGCAGGCCCTCGCTGGCCAGCACATACATGTGCACGGCAAGCGTGCGCGTGGAATCGAAGAGCGCCGCAGCGCCTTCGGCGAACTGCGGAATTTGCGCGATGGAACCAGCCGTGAAAATGAGGGCCGCCACCTCGCCCACGCAGCGCCCGAGCGCCAGCACCACGCCGCCCAAAATGCCCGGCACGGCCGAGGGCAACACACAGCAAAACACCGTGCGCAGCCGCCCTGCTCCCAGGCCAAAGCCGCCTTCGCGGTAGGAGTCGGGCACGGCGAGCAGCGCTTCCTCGGTGGTGCGCATAACCACCGGCAGCACCATGATGGCCAGCGTGCACGCGCCCGCCAGAAGCGAGAGCCCCCACCCCAGCGCCGTCACGAAAAACAGCATGCCGAACAGGCCATATATGATGGAGGGAATGCCTTGCAGCGTCTCGGTTGTGGTGCGCACAAGCGCCACAAAGCGGCTGCCACGCGGCGCGTATTCCACCAGATAAATGGCCGACCCCACGCCCACCGGAACGGCCATAAGCAGCGCAAGCCCCGCCATGAGCAGCGTGTTTATCAGTGCCGGCATGAGCGAAACATTTGTGGAGGTATATTCCCACGCGAACAGGCTGGGCGTAAGATACGGCACACCGTTCACCAAAATGAAGCCTATCAGCAGCAGCAACACGCCCGCCGTCAGCACAGCGCCCGCGCGCACAACCAGGCGCAGCAGGGCGGCTGCGACGCGGCGCTTCTGCTGGTGGCGCTCGCCGTGTTCGGCCAGCAGCACATCGAAGCGGTCGCGCGCGCCGGAACCACCCGCGGGTGCGCCCGCGCCGCCACCTGCTCCGCCGCCCGCCGCGTCACCCGCGCCTGCGCCCGCGCAAGCCCGCGTCATCTTCGCACTCATGACGCCACCTCCCCTCTCTTCTTTATCGCATTAAGCAGCGCCGTGATAAGCAGGATGAACACGAACAGCACCACGCCCGTGGCCACCAGTGCGCCGCGGTGTAGGTCGGCCGCGTAGCCCATTTCCAGCACGATGTTCGCCGTCATGGTGCGCACGCCGTCGAAGATGCTATCGGGAATGATGGGCTGGTTGCCGGCCACCATGATGACGGCCATGGTCTCGCCGATGGCGCGCCCCACGCCCAGCACCACACCAGCCACAATGCCGGACGTTGCGGCAGGTACCACCACGCGAAACACCGAGCGCTCGTGGTCGGCGCCCAAGGCGAGCGCGCCCTCGTAGTACTTCTTCGGCACGGCGTCGAGCGCGCTGCGCGCCACCGTAATAACCGTGGGCAGAATCATGATGCCCAAAAGCACGGCCGCCGCCAAAAGCGAGAGCCCTCGTCCCGGCATGGTGTCGCGAATAAACGGCACCATCACCACCAGGCCGAAGAAGCCATACACCACCGACGGAATGCCCGCCAACAGCTCCACGCCCGGCTTCAGCACCGCCGCCACGCGCCCGCTGGCAAACCGCGACAGATACAGCGCCGTAAGCAGCCCCGTAGGCACACCCACCAGAATGGCGCCCGCCGTCACATACACGCTGCCTACAATCATGGGGAAGATGCCGTAGATGTCGTTCGCCGGCCGCCACGTGGTGCCGAAGAGGAACTCCGGCAGACCAATCTGCGCCATGGCCGGCAGCCCATTCGCAAACAGAAACACGCAGATGAGGACCACCGCAAGAACCGAAGCCCCCGCGGCAATCCCAAACAACACCTGAGCTGCGCGCTCTTTAAGATGTGAAGAACTCATACAACTCCTTGGTTAGGCGGCGAAACTACGCCAACACTTCTTCCCAGGTGGCCAGTTCGCCGGTGAAGATGCCTTTCACCTGGTCGGACGTCAGGGCGTCCACGGTTGCGGCCTTGTTCACAATGACGGCAATGCCATCCTGCGCGATAACCGTGGCTTCAACGGCGCTCTTCTCGGAATCCTTCAGCTCGCGCGAAGCCATGCCAATGTCGCAGGTGCCCTCGGTGGCCATCTGCACGCCGGTGGTGGAGTCGGACTGGTTGACCTCGATGGACACGTCCGGGTTGAGCGCCTGATAGGCCTCAGCCAGCTTCTCCATAACCGGAGCGATGGACGACGAACCCGCCAGCACCACCTTGCCCGTTGCCCCGGCCGGCGCGTACGCCTCGCCCTCGGTCACGGGAATGTAGCCGTTGTCCTCAACCACCTTCTGGCCATCAGCGCTCATGATGAACGTCACGAAATCCTGCGCCGCGTCGGACAGGCCGTCCTTCGTCACAATGTTAAACGGACGCGCAATCTTGTACTCACCGCTCTTCACGTTGGCGGCCGTGGGCTCGGCACCGTCAATGGTGAGCGCCTTCACCGTGTCGCCCAGCGAGCCCAGCGAGATGTAGCCGATGCCGTTCTCGTCGCCCGCCACCGAGGTCATCATGACCGACGTGGAGTTCGTGATAGCCGCCGCAGGCGTGGTTAGGTCCACCTTCTCGCCGCTGGCATCCTTTTCCTCAATGCCGAACAGCTCCACAAACGCGCCGCGCGTGCCGGAGCCGTCCTCGCGCGAGTACACGGACACCTCGCCGGAGGGCATCGTGGCCGCAGCAGCCCCCTCACCTGCGGATCCGCCGGAAGCATCCTGTCCGCCCGCGCATCCCGCCAGACCGAAGATGCCCAGCGCAAGCACAACACCTGCCGCCGCCATAACCAAACGCTTCTTCATATTCTTCCTTTCGTTCTGCGCCCGAGGCGCCTTTATTCGATTCACCGCCGCGCCGCACACCCGTCGCCGCGCTGCGTTCACCATGATGGGCATCAAGCATCAAGCCCACGTTTGCGGGCCATCAAATCTCAGTAAAGTCTGGGAAACGCGCGGGGAATACCCGCAAAAATGACGCATGCGCGCATATTTGGCACGGCAGCGCGCAGTTGTGGTCGCGCGATGGCGGCAGGCACGCTACAATGGAGGGAGCAAAGGGGAACGCAGACGGAAGGGAGCGCATCGTTACTATGAAATTGTCCGCACGCAACACGCTAAAGGGGACCATCACGGCCATTCATCCGGGCGCGGTGAATGCCATCGTGATCATGGAGCTTGACGGGGGCCAAATTATCACGTCCACCATCTCCATGGGAGCGCTCAAGGATCTCGCTCTTGAAGTGGGCAAAGAAGCCTACGCCATAGTAAAAGCCGCCGACGTCATCATAGGCGTCGAAGACTAACAGCAAGAGCCACAGGACGAACCAAGCCCCTCCCACCCGAGGGGGCTTGCTTGTTTTAGAGGGACGAAGGTGGCGCGCAAAGAAAGGAAATATTATCTGTTAGGTAGCCTCCGCAGTCCAGTTCTCCAGAGCATCCGCTCCGCCGCAAGCGGAGAACACAACCCGTGTCGCCTTTTTCGCCTTTAGCATCCCCTCTCGTGCACGCGAAATGCCGTTTTTGGAACAGTTTGGGGCATCTGGCGGAAACTGTGCCAGGAATTGAGGAGGGGCTGCACTTCGGGATGGGTGTGGTGGTGCTTCGTGAAGCACCCTCTTCGCCGAAGGTGGAGAACGCGAACATGACCTGCGTTTTCGCGCTTTGTGTGAACGGGACGGTTCGCGAACCGCCCGGACTACGGCCAACCTGTCTCTTCAATACGACCCTCTGGCCGGTCAGCCCGCGTTGTAAAGATAGGGTGTTGGGAGATTTATGGCGTAATCAGTAGCGCGAAGCGCCACTTTTTTATCGGCGGCGCAGGTCTCGTTGCATTTTCCGGGCGGCGCAGACGCGCGTCATGCTTGGTTGCGAGGCTGCTTTTCCGGCTTCTTCTTGCTCTTCTTGTCCTCGCGATAGAACGCTAGGAGTGCTAGGCCTACGAGGGAGCAGGTTCCTACGAGGAGGAAGGCGCCGCGGAAGCCTTCGTCGAGAGTACCTTGGAAGGTGTTCTCTATGTCGCTGGCGTGCTGGTCGATTTCGCTCAGGTACTGTTGCTCGGCGGCGTCGACCGCCTCGGTGGGCATGCCGGATGACGCGGCGGCTTGCTCGATCTCGGTCTTCGCGAGCTTCTTCACGTTGCCCACGATGGTGGTTACGTCCGACCCCTCCATGAGCTGCTGCAAATCTGCCGGCAGCCCGCCGCCGGAGTCCTGACCTTCCCTGCTTGCCAGCTGCGCCATCGTTGGCCCGGCTGGCGGGTCGGGCAGCACGTTCATCACGCGATCCGGCACGGCCATGCCCGCGTGCGCGATGAACGCCACCAGCACAGCAGGCGCCACGGCTGTGCCCACCGAGCGCACAAGCGAAAGCGTGGCCAGCGCCGAGTTCGATTCCTCAAGCGGCGTCTTCGCCAGCATCATGTAGTTGAGCGGCGTGCCAATGGTGAAGCCCATCCCAATGCCAATGAACACCAGGCTCACCACCAGCGTAAACAAGTTCGGGAACTGCGTGGCCACCAGCGCCAGAAACAGCGCGCCCGCCGCCGACGCCGCCAGTCCGAACCCCAGCACCACCTTCACACCAAACCGGTCGATGAGCTTACCCGACACCGGCGCGCCCACGCCCGCGAACGCCGCCAGCACAATGACCACGTAGCCGCCGCTGCCGGCCGGGATTTTCAGCACGTTCTCCGCGAACTGCGGGATGAAAATGATGCCCATGAGGATGACGCCCGAGATGACGGAGATGGCCAGCGTCACCACAATGTCGCGGTTGCGGAAGTACGACAGGTTGAGCACCGGGTCGGCCGCGCGCCGCTCGATGAGCACGAACAGCGGCAACAGCACCACGAACCCCAGCAGGAACGGCCATACGTCGGTGGAGGTCAGCGACGTGCCCAGGTTGAAGAAGTCGAGGTTCTTCAGGCCGTAGAGTAGCGCGAGCACCATCACCACGAGCACGGCAATGCCCAGCCCGTCGATGGGTTTCACGTGCTCGGCCTTCGTGTTCGGCAATACGAACCAGCCGGCCACCACAATGAACGCACAGATAGGCACGTTCACGTAGAAGATGAACTGCCAGTTGCTTTGCCCGAAAATTGACAGGATAAGGCTGCCCGCAGACGCGCCGAAAATGTTCGCGATGCCGTACACGCCTCCCACCAGGCCAAGCGCCAGGCCGCGCTTCTCCGGCGGGAACGCCGTACCGAACTCCGCCGTGGCCACGGGCACAATGCCGCCGCCACCCACCGCCTGAATGGCGCGCGCCACCAGCAGCATGCCGAAACTGCCCACGTCCTGCGCGAGGCCGCACAGAAGCGAGCCCACGCCGAACAGCAGGATGCTTGCCAGGTACACGTACTTGCGCCCGGAGCGGTCGGCCAGCTTGCCCATAACGGGGATGGCCGCCGCGTACGCCAGCGTGTAGATGGTGATAATCCACACGCTGAGCTGCTCGGAAATGCCGAGGTCGCCTTGGATGACGGTACGCGCGGGCGTGACGATGCCCGTATCGAGCGCGCCGATGAACAGGCCCAACAGGTACACGGCCGCCACCAACACGAAGCCTTTGCGGCCGCCGGAGCCTGCGCCTGAGCCCGCGCCCGAGCCCGTGTGCGGTGCCGCGGATGATTGAGAAGTCATGCGCGCCTTCCTTTCCAAGACAAAACTGGTGCCAACGCACAAAACAAATGCAGGTCGACCGTAGTGGTGGCACGGGGCAGAGCCCTTGCCCTACGGTCAACCTGCACGGGAGAACGACGGTAAAGCGATACGCCTAGCGGCCGGTGCGGACGTTCTCGACACCCTGCTTCACGTTATCCTTCGCGTCGACGGCGGCCTCTTTGATAGCCTCGCCAGCCTTGCCGAGCGAGTCCTTGATGGAGTCCATGAAGTCGCCGCCCTTTTCATCCTTGCGCGCCTCGTGCTGCTGAGCACGCATGGCGGCATCCGTGCTGCCCGTGCGCTGCGCAATCTCGTGCTCGCGGTCGGCGGCGGCATCTTCGGCCTTGCGCTCGTTCATGCCGGCTTTAGCCTCGTGGAAGGCGTCTTTCACGTTGTTCTTCACGTCGTGCGCCATGTCCTTCGCGCCGTTCTTCATGTCGACGGACGCGTCGCCCGTTTTGAATGCTCGATCAACCATGGTCGTGCTCCTTTCAGGGGGGATGTGAAATCGCCCTCAATTCTACGTGCGCGGTGCGTGCCGTCGGCTGCCGCGCGACAACGGCGCCGCAACGGTTTTGCCACAGGGGTGGCGAAGGTGCGCGAGCCTACCAGCCTTGCGGGCCGTACGGCGGGCGCTCGGCACGTTCCTGGGACTCGTTTTCGATTTGCTCGGTTTCCTCTTCGGCCTGGTCGAAGTCGAATGCGGTGCCGGCGGCTTCGACGGATTTCTTTTCGTTGTCCTCGTCGCTGCCGTCGCCATCCACGGCTGCGACGTATTCCTCGGCCTCGCGCTTGGCCTCTTCCTCGATGCGCTCCAGGTCCTCGGCCGCCGCGCGGTTGAGTTCTGCCTGCGATGCCTCGCCGATACGCGTGCCTTCTTCAGTGATGGTGATTGCCATGAGCTGGCTCCTTTCGCCTGCGGGCGCCTGGGCGCCCCGCGTTGCTGCTTGTCGCCGCCCATTGTACGCACCACCCCACCCCCAAGCGATGACCGCCCGAACACGAACCCGTGACGCTTTTCTACGGGGATGGGGATGTGCGGGAAGGAAGAGGAAATAGGGAAGTTGGGAAGGTGATCTGGGTTGGATTTTCCGCCTTCGGCGGAGAGGGCGATTCGTGAATCGCCCCTCATATACTCTTTATGTCGCCAGATTTATGGCGAGTACGTCCTTTCCAATGTAGG